>CAYNZS010000073.1:0-15981 GCA_964401695.1 uncultured Nitrospirales bacterium | reverse complement strand
TGAACTTGACTTAAACTAACAGGCTCCTTTTAGGGGCCTTCCTCAGGCCACCAGCCCTGCTGGTGGTTACTGACTCGTTTCGCAACGGGCAGATAACTCGCCTGAATGGAAACTTTGAAATTTTCTTGCAATATGCGAAAACTTATGTTAAGCTAAGTGAATAAGAGTTCAATTAACATTAACAACGAATCCCATAGCGATATTTCATTTGGATTGGAGAAATTCTGTGAGCGTTGCTAATTTGACAAAAAGCGTTTCCCTCTTTGATATGACCCTGAAAACTTCAGGACGTATTCACTCCGTCGATTCTTCCCCGGACCTGACAGACCGCCTCGAGAGTCTAGGCATGTGCGAAGGGCGCACCGTGCGCCTAGTGAAGCAGGGCGAACCTTGCATTGTCAACGTCTATGGCAGCCGCGTCGGCATTGCGCAAGAACTGGCCCGGCAGATAAACGTCACTCCTCTCTCCGAGTAACGCCCCGCCATCCGTGCGCGTCCAATATAGGGAGCATTACCATGGCTACCACCGTACCGGATTTAGCGGACTCCGCACCGCCTGTATCTACCAGCGCCGATGGCCCCATCGTCCTGGTCGGCAACCCTAACGCAGGCAAGACAACTCTCTTCAACCAAATGACGGGGCTGCGCGTTAAGACAGCGAATTTCCCTGGTACGACCCTCGATATCCGCTCGGGTCACATCGAATTGGACGACAAGTCCCATCAGTTACTCGATATGCCAGGGCTCTACAGCCTGACCGCTGTGGCTTCCGAAGAACGCGTCGCGGTGGAAGCCATCCTGGGCACCTCGCCAAGGCGGCCCAAGCCTTCGGCCATCATTCTTATCCTCGACGCAACGAATCTTACGCGCAATCTCTATCTGGCCAGCCAAGTACTCGAATTGGGTGTGCCCACCGTGGTCGCCCTCAATATGTGCGACCTCGCCCGCAAAGCTAAAACCAGCATCGACACCGATGCATTGAGCAGCCATCTCGGCTGCGAAGTGGTGAGTATTTCCGCGCGTTCCGGCGAAGGCCTCGGCGAACTCATCGAAGCGTGCAACGAAACCGCGCGGTCACGCGTTTCGCCGACGCCTCCAAAGCTACTCGAGAACCAAGTCACCGTTTCCCACTCGCTCCGCTACGACTGGGCGGAAATTGTGAGCGAAAGCTGCGTGGAGCAGGCTGAACTCCCACACAGCCGCCGAACAGAAAAAGTGGACGCATTTCTCACGCATCCGGTCGCGGGGATCGCCGTCTTCGGCACCGTGCTCTTTTGCGTATTCTATCTCATATTCAGTTTCGCGGCAATCCCCATGGATTTCATTGATGGTCTGTTGGGCTCCCTCGGAGCGTGGATCGCGGCCAGTTTGCCGGACGGGCAGTTTGAGAGTCTCGTCGTGGACGGAATAATCGCGGGGGTCGGCGGCGTCCTCATCTTCCTCCCTCAGATCTGCATTCTCTTCTTCTGCATCTCGCTGCTCGAAGATACGGGCTATCTCGCGCGGGCCGCCTGCGTGATGGACCGCGTTCTGCGCAAGGTAGGCCTACCGGGAAAAGCCTTCGTTCCGCTCCTGTCCGCCCACGCCTGCGCCATCCCGGCCATCATGTCGGCCCGGGCCATTGAAGACAAGAACGACCGCCTCACGACCATTCTGATCCTGCCTCTCATGACGTGTTCCGCCCGTCTTCCCGTCTATGCGATGATCATCGCGCTGCTTTTTCCAACCGACCCCGCGAAGGGGGCTTTGGTCTTTACCTCATGCTACATGTTGGGCATCCTGTGCGCCATGGGCGCGGCGTTTGTGTTCAGGAACGCCCTCTTCAAAGGGGCGACCTCGCCACTCATCATCGAGTTGCCCAACTACAAAGTACCCAGCTTCAAGACGGCCTTCCTCGCTGCTTACGACCGCGGTCGAACCTTCGCGAGAAAAGCCGGCACGGTTATCCTGGCCATATCCATTATCCTGTGGTTCCTGATGACCTATCCGCAACTCCCAGAGGACTCAGACCCGGCTACAGCAACCCTCAGCCAAGCCGCCGCGGACAGCGTGGAACTTCTCGACGGAGCCCCGCTTGAAGACGAAGCCCGCGCGGCCCAGGAAGCGCTCGAGTATTCCTTCGCCGGGCGCGCGGGCCACCTCATCGAGCCCGCACTTGAGCCCTTGGGCTTCGACTGGAAAATCGGCGTTGGAGTGTTCGCTTCCTTCGCCGCCCGCGAAGTCGTCGTGTCGGCGCTGTCCGTCATTTACGGCGTCGGCGAAGACGGCGCGGACGGCGGGTCCGTCTTGCTGGACCGGCTTAGCGCGGCGACACACCCCGACGGTACGCCCGTCTTCGATTTCGCGACGAGCGTAAGTCTTTTAGTCTTCTTCGTGCTTGCCATGCAATGCCTACCAACGCAGGCGGTTACCCGCCGTGAGACGGGTTCTTGGAAATGGGCGGTATTTCAGCTCGGCTACATGACCTGCCTCGCCTATACCGCGTCGTTAATTACGTACCAGACGATTTCGCATTTCAATCTCGGCTAGAGGAATTCCGGCTTATGAACTTTGACAGCGCAGGCGTCGTCGCCCTCCTAATCGCCGCAGTCGTTTATCTCGGGTGGCGCGTCTACTCCACCCTCGCCAGCAGAAAACGGGCACAATCCACCTGCCCAGGATGCGGCACGTGCGAAGGAGCAAATGTAGAGGCGAAAAAGCGAACCGGCGAGTTAGCCTAAGAGTCGGTTTCCGATTCCCGCAAGGGGCGGCGCAGCCCTATCCATTGAGATGGGGCCGCTTGAGTTCCGTGAAGCCTCTCCCCTTCTCCACCGTCTCGACACGAAAACCGGTGAGACGGCCTGGTTAGCACGAACGGATCGCCCGGTTATCCCTCCTCCAAAGACGGGTCGAGAGACGCGTGCCGCCGGCCCACCGTCCTTCTTGACCCGTGGGTAGCCGTGAATTGACTCACGCCTCCAGGAATTTTTCGCTTCGTCTGTGGGTTGTTCTAGACACGGGATTAGCCAGCATCGCTGTCCAAAGAGCGTGGCTGGAACTGTAACCAGAGTTGGGGAAGCAGCCCCGGACATCTCACCGGTCTCCGTAGCGAGACGTCGGGGTGGGTCACTATTATGGAACGAGGCTGTCACGTAGCCGGTGCTACGGCGGGATTGGTCGATGCGAGTCAACGTAGACCAAGAAATGGGAGAACTCTAATGGAAGATGCCCATCTTATTTGCACAGTGGAGAATCGCGTCGCCTACTTGACGATGAACCGCACGGAAAGACTTAACGCGCTGAGCGACGTGATGACCTCGTCAGCCACCGAGCGGCTGCAGGCCATATCGAGAGATCCGGAAATCGGGTGTGTCGTGGTTACGGGAGAGGGGCGGGCATTCTGTGCCGGCGGCGACGTGCGGGACATGGCCAGCCACAAAGCTCCCGTGCGGACTACGATGGAGCAGGGTATCGACCGCGTCCGGGCCGGGCAAGAAATGTCCTGGATGCTTCACACCATCCCGAAGGTCACGATCGCGGCCGTCAACGGATACGCCATGGGCGCCGGTTTGGGAATCGCGCTATCCTGCGACCTGCGAATCGCTTCCGACAAAGCGAAATTTGGAACCGCCTACGCCAAAGTTGGACTGGGCGGCGATTATGGAGTGACGTGGGGGCTGACGCACTTGATCGGCCAGGCGAAGGCCAAAGAGATGATGTTCCTCGCGGACATTATCGAAGCTGACGAGGCGCACCGGATCAATCTCGTAAACCGGGTTGTCCCGGACCACGACTTGATGACCAGTGTCAGAGCAACCGCGGAGTCTATCGCGAACGGACCGCAGGTGAGCTATCGCTACATGAAAGAAAACATTAATCTGGCGACTCATTCCTCCTACCGCGACATCCTGGACAGGGAAGCGGTCACTCACGTTCGTTGCGGCCAGACGGAAGATCACAAGGAAGGTGCCAAGGCCTTCGTCGAAAAACGCCAGCCAGCGCTCAAGGGAAGGTAGGTGCGGCAGACAGTTCACATCATCCCATTGCGCGGGCCCCTTATCGGAGGCGGGCCCGCGTTTGAGCGCATCCATTCCCCCGATGCTCTCTCACGGGTATAGCGTGAACGTTTCGGCACTTGGCGTGCCGCTGGTTCGCTTATTTCAATCGCGATCCCACTTCCTCCCCAGCGCCCAACGTGACGATCGAGAAGCCGCCTCTCTGGAGTTCTTGCGTACGCCGCGCGCATAATTATGGAAACGCGCGAAAAACCGAACGGACACTTCCACCGAATGAGCGATACGAAGCCCAAGGCGATAGGAGAAATCCTGGCGTCGCTAAAGGAGAGCGGCAAACTCTCTGAGCACTTCGAGTACGCCCGCATATGGGAACGCTGGCCCGAAGTCGTTGGCTCGCGCCTCATGCCTTACGGGCGCCCCCTGCGCGTCCGGGACAAGAGGCTCACCATAGAAATCGACGGCGCCGTTTGGATGCACAGGTTTAGCTACCGCACACGCGAGATCATCGCCGGAGCCAACCGAGTCGCGGGCCGCGAAATCGTGACGGACGTCTTCCTCGTTCTTGCCGGAGAAGGGCAAGACCAGGGGCCACAAGATAGAGCGTAGGTCGCTCAATAATACCGCAAAATCTTGCGGTATTTCTTTGAACTTCACGGCCAGTTTTGCTATACTTCCGATATTCCCAGAAGACATTTTCAATGCGCCGATCCGGCCAGAGGTAAGTCACATGGCAGCAAAGAGTTACGACTCCAGTTCGATCCAGGTTTTGGAGGGGTTGGAGGCCGTTCGCAAACGCCCCGCAATGTACATCGGCGATACGGGCGTCCGCGGGCTCCATCACCTCGTTTATGAGACGGTCGATAATAGCATCGACGAGGCCCTCGCCGGCCATTGCTCCAAGATTTCCGTCACCATTCACATCGACAACAGCATTACCGTCGAAGACGATGGCCGCGGCATCCCCGTCCAGAAATTCAAGAATTCGAAAGACTCCAAGCTCAGAAAGAAATCGACCCTTGAAGTGGTCATGACTATTCTCCACGCGGGCGGAAAATTCGATAACGAAGCCTACAAAGTATCCGGCGGGCTTCATGGAGTCGGCGTATCTTGCGTAAACGCCCTATCGGAATGGTGCGCGGTCGAAGTAAAGCGCGATGGCCACGTTCACTTCATGTCCTTCAAACGAGGTGTAGTGGACGCCCCCCTTGAGCAACGCCAGAAAATTAAGAGCACGGGCACAAAAACCACCTTTCGCCCCGATCCGGAAATCTTCGAAGAAACCACCTACAGCGCAGAGACGCTGCTAAGCCGCCTGCGCGAACTTGCGTTTCTAAACCGAGGCATCCGCATCGTCTTTGAAGACGAGCGTGTGGATGACGAGGCCGTCACGCTTCACTACAAAGGCGGGATCGTCGAGTACGTCGATTATCTCAATCGGAATCGCGATAAGCTCCACCGCAAGCCCATCTATTTCGAGGGGACGAAGGACAAGGTCGAATGCGAAGTCGCCCTTCAATACACGACATCCTATTCCGAAGCCGTTTCCACCTTTGTCAACAACATCAACACCCACGAAGGCGGGACACATCTGTCCGGCTTCAAGGCCGCGCTTACGAAGAGTCTGAATGACCACGGCAAGAGGAACAAACTGTTCAAGAAAGGCGCCGAAAGCGTCACGGGAGACGATTCCCGTGAAGGACTCACCGCGATCATCTCGATCCGCGTCATGGATCCTCAGTTCGAAGGCCAGACCAAGATGAAACTGGGCAACAGCGAGGTCCAAGGGATCGTCAATTCCCTCGTCTACGAAGGCCTGACGACCTTCTTTGAAGAGAACCCCACCATCGCCAACCGCGTCGTGAACAAGACGCTGGACGCGGCCCGCGCCCGCGAAGCCGCACGGAAGGCCCGCGACCTCACGCGCCGGAAAGGGCTGTTGGACGGCTTCTCCTCGCTGCCAGGAAAACTAGCGGACTGTTCTGAAAAAGATCCCGCTCTGTGCGAACTGTTCATTGTCGAGGGCGAGAGCGCGGGCGGTTCGGCCAAGCAGGGCCGCGACCGCAAGTTCCAAGCGATACTACCCATACGCGGCAAGATCCTCAACGTGGAAAAGGCCCGCCTCGACCGCATGCTCAATAACAACGAGATTCGATCACTTATAACGGCGCTGGGAATCGGTTTCGGAAAAGACGATCTGAAGATCGAGAACCTCCGATATCATAAAGTCATTATCATGACGGATGCGGACGTGGACGGCGCCCACATTCGGACGCTCCTCCTCACCTTCTTCTACCGCCAGATGCCCGAACTCATCCAAAAGGGCCACCTCTATATCGCGCAGCCGCCCCTCTACAGCATCAAGAAGGGCAAGAAAATGCGCTATCTCGCTAACGAGGAGGAAAAGGAGCGCTTTCTCCTGGAAACCGTTCTCGATTCGAACAAAGTGACCTCGATGAACGGCACGGAGAAGGAATCGAAGCTCACGTTCAAGAACTTGTTTCGCGCGTTCGCCACGGCCCGCGAAAATACCCGGATGATAACCCGCCTCTTTCGTGTCTACGGCGCTACCGACGATATGGTGGAACGGGCCATCGCGCTGCCCCTGGAGAAGGTACAAGATCCCGATACGCTGAGCGAGAGCGAACGCATCGAACTCTTTGGCCCCGACCCCGATATCGTGGACACTTCGAAGAAGCAGATGGAACTCGAAGGAACCGAAGAAGAGAACTCGGGCGAGAACGGAAACGGGAAGGCCCGAATCGGCCGCAGGGCCGATCAGGTCGACATGGCTTTTCTCCATAGCCACGAGCTCACGGTTCTCCGCGCACATGCCGACACGACAGAGGCTATAGGGAATCCGCCGTACAAGGTCTACGACGATAGGGAGGAGTTTCTCTTCGAGAGCGATGACGTGCTCGAACTCCACGCCTTCCTCCTCGAAGCCAGTCAAAAAGGGATCTCTTTGCAGCGCTACAAAGGTCTGGGCGAGATGAACGCGGACCAGCTAAAGGTAACGACGATGGACCCGGAGAAGCGCACCATGCTTCTGGTCACGGCCGATGACGAAACGCTTGTGAGCGAGACGTTTGAAACCCTCATGGGCGACCAGGTCGAACCCCGCAAACACTTCATAGAACACCACGCGGCCGACGTTAAGAATCTGGATGTATAGCCACAGAGGGCACAGAGGGACACAGAGAAAATTGCTCGTTGCCTCGCTCCTGTGTGGGAATGCTGACTGTTGAAGCCGAGATCCATTGCGAGACTCGTCGTGTCTGCGAAACAATCTGCTGACTTTGAGGGAAGATTCAAGGGGATGTTTGGACATTCGGAAACCGTCAACCACGGAACGAACTTTAAAACCATGATACTGGCGGGGATCCAGGCCACGTATTCATTCCCACGGAGGACCGTGGGAATGAGAATAAATAGGCTAACCTCTGTGGCCTCTCTGGCAAGAAAAGCACTGGATCTTTATGTACGACGAAAATGAACACGTAGTCCCCATTTCGATCGACAGCGAAATGAAGACCTCGTTCATGGATTACTCCATGAGCGTCATCGTAAGCCGCGCCCTCCCCGACGTCCGCGACGGACTGAAGCCGGTGCATCGGCGCATCCTCTACACCATGCAGGGGCTCGGGTTAGGTTCGACGCGCCCCTTCCGGAAATCCGCGTCTGTCGTCGGCGACACCATGGGTAATTACCATCCCCACGGCGACAGCGCCATCTACGAGTCACTCGTCCGCATGGCGCAAGACTGGAACATGCGCTACCCGTTGGTCAACGGTCAAGGCAATTTTGGCTCTGTAGACGGCGATAGTCCGGCGGCCATGCGGTACACCGAATCGCGCATGATGCCCATTGCAACGAGTATTTTAGACGACCTCGACAAGAACACGGTCGATATGCAGGACAATTACGACGGGCGGCTGCAAGAACCCACCGTATTGCCGTCGGCCATACCCAACCTGCTTGTAAATGGCTCGTACGGGATTGCCGTCGGCATGGCCACGAGCTGCCCCCCGCACAATCTTGCAGAAGTCTGTAGTGCCATCCTCCACCTGATCGACAATCCAGAGGCCTCCTCGCACGATCTGATGCAATTCGTGAAGGGACCCGATTTTCCGACTGGCGGAATTATTTACGGGGCGGAGGGCCTCGCCGCAGCCTACGCGACGGGCCGAGGCAGGGTGCGCGTCCGAGCCAAGGCGGCTGTCGAAAGCAATAAGAAGACGGGCAAAGACAGCATCGTCGTCACCGAGATTCCCTATCAGGTCAACAAATCTCGCCTCATCGAGAACATCGCTAACCTGGTTCGCGACAAAGTCGTGGAAGGGATCACGGACTTGCGCGACGAATCGGACAAGGACGGGATGCGCATCGTAATCGAATTGCGCAAGGGCGACGAACCCGAAGTCGTTCTTAACCTGCTGTACAAACACACACAATTACAGGACACGCACAGTATGATCATGTTGGCCTTGGTCAACAACATGCCCAAGGTACTCTCGCTCCAGGAATTGATTTTCCATTTCATCGAACACCGCGCCGTCATCGTCGAGCGCCGCACCCGGTACGACCTCGATCAAGCGGAAGCCCGTGCGCATATCCTCGAGGGCCTCAAAATCGCCATCGACAACATCGACGAGGTCATACGAATCATCCGCGGCGCCGCCGATGCCGACATCGCCCGCGAGAATCTCATGGAGCGCTTTAAGCTTAGCGAAATTCAGGCGAATGCCATTCTTGCCATGCGGCTGCGCCGTCTCACGGGGCTCGAAATCGAGGAGTTGGACGCCGAATACCTTGAATTGATGCAACTCATCGAATCACTCCGGACGATCCTCTCGAGCCGCCGGAACATCCTCAACGTAGTGCGCGACGAGACCGTCGAGATCAAGGACAAATACGGCGACGCGCGCCGTACGGTGCTCGTCGGCGATGCCACGGAATTCACCGTCGAAGATATGATAGCCGACGAGGATATGGTGTTGACGGTTTCGAACTCGGGTTACATCAAGCGCCTGCCCGTCGGCACCTACCGCCAACAGCGACGTGGCGGACGCGGCGTCGCGGGCATGGAAACCAAAGAAGAAGATTTCGTCAAAGATCTGTTCATCGCATCTACGCACCAGTACATGCTGTTCTTTACGAATCGCGGCCGCCTCTACTGGCGCAAGGTGCATGAACTGCCCAAGGCAGGCCGAACCGCGAAGGGACGCGCCATCGTCAATCTACTCAGCATCGAAGGCGACGAACGAGTGACGGCGTTCTTACCCGTCCGCGACCTCAAGGAAGAAGACTTGTTCGTGCTCATGGTTACGCGACTGGGGATCGTGAAGAAGACCGCGTTGAAGCATTTCGGCAATCCTCGCGTCAACGGAATCATCGCCATAGACCTCGACAAAGACGATCAACTGATCGAGACCATGATCACCTCGGGCGAAGACAACATCCTCATCGCCACCCACAAAGGCATGGCCATACGATTCCCCGAGAAAGATGTCCGCTCTATGGGACGCACCGCGCGCGGTGTCATCGGAATTCGCCTCGATGAAGATGACTGGGTGAACGGCGTCTCCCTGGCGCACGACGATATGACCGTCCTGACCGTATCGAAAAACGGCTTCGGCAAACGCACCAAGGTGGGCGAGTACCGCCTGCAACACCGTGGCGGACGCGGAATCATCAACATGAAGACCACCGCGCGCAACGGTAACGTAGTCGGCATGCTCACCGTGGATGACCGCGACGAAATCGTATTGGTGAGCACGGACGGCATCGTCATCCGCACCCCCGTAAAGGGCATTCGGACCATTGGGCGTAACACGCAAGGCGTAAAAGTCATGAAGCCCAACGCCGGTGCCAGCGTCAGCGCCGTCGCCCGTGCCGTCGCCGAATCCAAGGAAGAACAGGTGACCGAAGAAGCCGCTACGGAAGAAATGCCAGAGTAGCTGCCGCCTTTTTCTTAGCCACAGAGAACACAGAGCGCACAGAGGAAGCGACCTCTGTGTCCTCTGTGGCTAAGGGATACCCTACCCTTCGAGATCCATCTTGATATGGATCCACTTGCCGCGCTCGAAGACCGCCGCGGTCGCGAGAAACCGCGTGGAGTGGCCCATTAGGATGGCGGTCCAAATCCAGGAGGCTGTGAGTCTATCCATCCGGTCGAGAACGAAACAGGTGCCCAACACCACCACAATCTGACTCAAGAAAGCGACATACATGGGAGTCTTCACGTCGCCTGCCCCCTGCAATCCCCCGGTGAATGCGAGCGCCGCGGAGACAAAGAAAGCCGATCCGGATAGGAAATGCAGCAATTCCTTGCCAATCAAGAAGACGTCGCCCTCCGGGTAGTTGAATAGCCCCATCAAGAACTCAGGCGCCGTCCAATACACCGCCGCCCATGCCCCCGCCCAGAGCATCGCCATGAACGTCGTCACATACACACCCCGCCGCGCGCGTACGGGCTGCCCCGCACCCAGATTCTGCCCCATAATGGTCGCGGACGAAGCGCGCAATCCAAAACTTGCCCAGGTGACAAAGGAAAACAACTGCGTATAGCATATCGTGTAGGCGGCCAGTGCCGCCGTGCTATTTTCCAGCGACCCGATAAATCGAAGCAGTAGTACGCCACCTACGTTGAGAAGCACGGCCTGAATCCCCGTCGGAATCCCAAGCTTCGCCACCGATTTGATGACTGAGAAGTCTAATGCCAGCGTGAGTCTTTCGGGAGGGCCTACGATCATCTTGTGCCGCATGACCAGGCTAATGGCGACCGCCAAGCTGGGCAGCGGCGCGACCACCGTTCCAATAGCTGCGCCCAGCGCTCCAAACGCCGGTATCGGGCCGAGCCCCGTAATGAGGACATAGCTAAGCGCGACGTTTAGGAGGGTCGTCAGAATGCCCAGCTTAAGCGGCGTCCGCGGATCGCCCGTAGCCTGAAAAGCGCTATTGAGCGCAAAGGTCATGAACAACGGCAGGGAGCAGGTAAAGAGAACGCGCAGGTACGGTTGCGCGTATTCCCGAATCTCCGGACTCGCCCCGATGATATCGATCAGGTGCGGAGTTAACAGATAGCCGAGCGGGGCCGCAATAAAAAGGACGATGTAGGACGAGGCCAAGAATACTTGATACGCGATCTGATTGACCGTTTTCTTTTCCTGGCGGCCAGAGTAGCGAGCCACCAGAATACCCATTCCGTTGAAGAACATGGCGATGAAGACCATCAACACCAAAAAAAGCTGCCAGGAGATGCCTATCGCCGCGTTGGCGGCGTAGTCCTCGACGTAGTTGCCCACCAGAATGTGGTCAACGAAACCGTGAACGCCCATGATGGACTGAAGCAGGATGACTGGCCACGCTAGTTTCCAGACGGACCGAAAAATACTCCCCGTTACTAATTCTTTGTCGAACTCTTTCATCTGCACCTATGCGTACGAACGGCGTGAGCGCCGTAGCCGGACGGATTCGATCCCGGCGGAAAGTTTCGCTATGCCGAGCCCGGCGGCTCGGTCGGCTACGCCGGAGCAGACGTGGCGCTCCCACCCATCTCAGCGAAAATAGCTGAGCTGCGCCCGCTTCTATCTGCTATCCGCAAGCATGGATTCGATGCTAGCCTTGTCCATTTCTTGCATGAGCCGGCGCTTTTCGAGCGCTCTGTTGTACTTGGCATATTCTGGGCCGCTCCAGGCGGCGGCTTCGGTGTAATCGCCGCAATACGGCACACCGAGGTCGATCCACATTGCGATGAGATCCTGTTCGCCGCGAGACAGGTTCGCCTCTCCATGGCCATCGGCGAGCATGGTCATGAGCCCGCTTTTCGCCGAACCGGCGTGGTAGGGCGGCAGCATTTCGGGGCGCGATTGCGACGCAATCCAGTTCACGAGACCGTTCGGATGTCCCCGCATGGCATTCCCGGGACGGGCTTCCTCATATGGCAGGCTATTGGTTAAGGCGAGGTAGGCATCGCTCCAGAGCCGGCCGGCCGCTTTGTCTTCGTTGGCGTCGGCCATGAGGCTGAAAGGCCTTACCGCGCCGTTCGGCGTCGAGTCGTCGGGCGGCGCCTCGCCAGCAAGTCGCGCGCGCAGCGCATCGCGGTTATCGTGACATTCGACGCAGTGTTTGTCGAGGATGGGCTGAATATGCTTGGGGAAGCTGAAGCCGCCCCGGACATCTTGGAAGGGCGTGAGCGACTGCGGGCCCTGCTGTATGGCCATCGTAGTGGGGCGTAACCCGGGTGGCGCCTGGCTCTTGTCCTCGTGGCATCCGACGCAGGAGAAGATCTCGCCCGGTTGCAGCGTGGACCACGACCGCATGGTCTGCGCGACCCGCCCCTTTTTGTCGACGACTTGGAAATAGACCGGGGTGCGCGCGGGTACTTTGAACAGGGCGGATCCGTCTTCACGAACCGCGGCCTCGCCGAGAACGGTTTTGGAGTCCCACGCGCCGTTGCCGATGGAAATCGGTGTGCAAACCACAGCGCCGCCCGCTTCTCCGCGGCTGCCGTTGGCGCGTATGCCCACGGGGCGGAAATCGAGGGCGACAACGCGCAGTTTCTCGATAGAGCCTCGCGGCACACCTTCCAGGCCGGGGCCAGCGTAGACGTCGTGGACATAATACGTGCCTTCGTCCTGCGCGTAGTCCACTTGGCTGGGCCGTTGATGCGGTAGCGGGCGCGGAACGAGTGGAACCGATTGACTGCAAGAGATGGCCGAGTCGGCCGCAAGCAATTCCCGATTCCCGTCGATATCCATGAAATAGACCGCAAAGGGCTTGGGATATTTTCGGTTTCCGCCGTAAGGACTGAACGTGACCAAGTACTCTCGCTCGTTCAGTGGGTACGGATACTGGAACTGATCGCCGTCTTGTCCATAGGCATCGACATGGACGGGCTCGGCCTCGCGCAGCGGGGCAACGAGTTGGACACCGTCGGCTTCCTGACGGCCCTTGGACGCGTCGAGCACGGCGAGCTTGCCGCGCTGGTGGGTGTGGTGGCCCGAGAGGACGGCCAGGACCTTCTTCGTGCCGGGTATCCCGCGGGCGTGGAGAATTGTTGTCGGGAACCACGCGTTGTTGCCGTAAAACTCAATCTGGGCGGTACCGTCCAGGTTCATCTGAAAGAGGGGTTGCGGAAAGAGCTGGCCCCGGTCGTTGTAATCCCATCGCGTGTACAGGACGCGGCCGTCCTCCATGACCGTTGGGTAGTTCGTGTGCACCTGGTCGAAGGTGATACGGCGCATCTGTTTTCCATCTGAGTTGCAGGCGTATAAGTTGCTCACATCGGTCCACCAGCAATCGACGATCTGAATACACCGTGTCGAGTTGAAGAGGATATCGCCGTTCGGAAGATAAGCGCCTTCATAATCGGCGAAACCCAATCCATCGGTGAGTTGGCGCACGTGTCGCGAGACCACGTCCATCTCATACAGGTGGTAGTCATCCTCCTTGTTCGAACTGCGGCTCGAAAACAGGATGCGCTCGCCGTCGTAGGAGATATCCGGGTCCCGGATGACGCCCGCCGGAGATTCGTAGAGGGTCTCTACGGATGTTGTGCCGTCGGCATTCAATTGGAGGAGGCACAGCGACGCGCCCATGCGGTAATCGGAGCTCCGTTCGCGATACGCGGTGTCGGAGAGATCTTCGGTGTAGGCGTAGTGCGAGCCGCCCAGAGCGTAGTGTTTGGCGAACACGATGCGGGGCCATGCCTTCTGCAACGTCTGCAGGCGTTGAACGCGGCGCGTTTGCGCGATTTTGGCGTACAACTTCAGCCAACGCGCGTCGGATGACGGCGCCTTCTCGTTGCGCAAGGCATCGAAATCCTCCCGGTGCGGGGCAGCATTCTGGATTCCTTCCAGCACCGAACCGATGGCCCGCTCTTCGGACGCTGTATTTCCCTCCTCCCGAAACCACGCCTCACATCCCAATATGCCGATATCTTGATTAAACCAGTCCGTTTCCACCGGATAGTCTGCCTGAACACGCAGCCACAGGGCGCGCAGGTCAACTTCCGCCGCGTCGCTCAGTTGCTGTAATCTGGCGCGAGTAACCAGCATGCTGGCCACCCAGTCATCTTGGCGCGTGTAAAGAGCTCCCGGCACGGCGAACGCGTTCCCCGCCACCGCCGGCGAATCGAATACGCCGCTCGACTCCCCTTGAGGTTCGGCGAAAGGCTCGGCTATCAACAAATAGGCCAACAAGGCGAGAATCGCGAGCGCACCAACCAACGTCTTCTTCATGGTCTCGTTCCTTTTATGCAGCGCGGCCAATTGTCGATGAAGCGATAGAAGATGCAGCCGGTGTGGGCGGGGCTGTCATATTTCTCGTTGTCCATAGCGAAAGCCTCAGGCCGCCTTAGTTTCCAGGCCATCCTACCCGAGTGAGCCGCAAATAATCGACTCCAAATCCGATTTCTGAAAAGACGCCGCGGATTGCAGGCCACGCAATTCCTTTTTCACCGGTCTGCCATCATGCTAAACTCGTTTGCGGTTCTCAACCATATCCGTAGAAGGATCGAGATGCAAAAAGAATCTGCGTTTAACATGGCCTCGTCAAATATCCGCTTTGGACCGGGCGCGACCCGCGAAATCGGGATGGAACTTGCTGACATGGGTGCCGAACACGTCATGGTGGTTACCGATCCGGCCGTGTCAAAGATGGCTCCCGTTTCCACCGCGCTCGCATCGCTGGAAGACGAGAAAGTTCGCTATACCTTGTTCGACCGGGCACGGGTCGAGCCCACCGACACCTCATTCCGGGAGGCCATCGCTTTCGCCGACGCCAATCCTTGCGACGCGTTCGTCGCCATCGGAGGAGGTTCGGCGATGGACACCGCCAAGGTGGCCAATCTCTATAGTGCCCACCCCGCCGACCTCTTCGATTACGTCAATGTGCCGATCGGCAAGGGCAAACCTGTTCCGGGCCCGCTTAAGCCGCTTATCGCCGTTCCGACAACCTCTGGCACGGGAAGCGAAACGACTGGGGTGGCGATTTTCGACATCGAAGACATGCATGCGAAGACCGGTATCGCGAGCCTGCGCATCAAGCCCACGCTCGGATTGCTGGACCCGCACAACACGCGAACCCTCCCCGCCGAAGTGGCGGCTTCCACAGGACTGGATGTGCTCACGCACGCCGTCGAATCGTACACCGCGATGCCGTTTACCGATCGCCCCAAACCCGACCGTCCGTTGCTACGCCCCGCGTATCAGGGCTCGAATCCCATCAGCGATACATGGGCCCTCCACGCCATGCGCATGGTGGCCAGATTTCTGGTGCGCGCGGTCGAGGATCCCTCGGATGACGAGGCGCGTGGGATGATGCTGCTTGCGGCGAGCTACGCGGGCGTGGGTTTCGGCAACGCCGGCGTTCATCTGGCGCATGGCATGTCGTACCCGGTTTCGGGAATGGTGCGCGGTTACAGCCAGAAGGGTTACAACATCGACCATCCATTCATTCCCCATGGCATGTCGGTGGTCCTTCACGCACCGGCCGTGTTCCGTTTCACGGCGCCGGCCTGTCCGGAACGCCATCTCGAAGCCGCAGAGGCGCTGGGCGCGGACGTGGCGAACGCTAAGAAGGAGGACGCCGGAGACATCCTCTCGGATTGCATAGCTGGGTTGATGCGGCGGCTCAACGTTCCCAATGGCCTGTCAGGGATTGGCTTTACGCCGGACGATATTCCGGCGCTGGTGGAAGGTACGCTTCCACAGCATCGAGTGACCAAGCTGTCGCCGAAGGCGGTGGACAGCGAAGTCCTTGCGAAACTGTTCGAAGATGCCATGACCTGCTGGTAGGCGGCCCCGCGCGGAGACACCTCTTTTTGGCGTCGATGCCATACGGCAGAAAAACGGCGGGAAAGCCCCCAAAACCGAAGGTGCGCCCGCGCCGCCATTCATAGCGTCAAACCCGACCATGTAGCCACCTTTTGGGGCCGCAAACCCACCGGCGCCTACCAAGGCGAACTCGGCAACGACTTCCACAC
>CAYNZS010000072.1:0-16167 GCA_964401695.1 uncultured Nitrospirales bacterium | reverse complement strand
AAGGCTGGTTTCGCTCGTGCGGATATACAGTATCTCAACCTTAAAATACTCTAGTGGGAGGATAAGGGGGGGCGCGGGCGGCGCATGTAGAAATGAAGGTCTCTGAAGGATGGTTCGCCAGCGTCAGAAAGCTCAATATCGATCCGCTTTTGCGCGGCGGCGCCGATCCCCGAACGCTCTTCCACGATTTGCGTGAAATGGGGGGGGATTCGGAGCGCTTTCTCCTTGATTTGAATCGACCCTGACGAATCGCCCGACTTTTGGTGGACAAACACCACTCTATCCAACTGGAATTGCGCCATCGCAAGGTGGTCGCGGTTATGGACCGCGACGGTCAATCTTTGGGTCGCACCCGTGGCGGAGAAGGTTCCGGCCGGGAGCCACCGCCAGCCGTTGGCCGTGGCTTCATCGACTGGGGTGATGACACTGAGTAGTTCGCGGTCCCCTGGTTGTAATGCGTCGCCTAAGAACAGGCTAGCCTGGGCTCCGTGGCGATTGATTCCTCCCCCTTGAACCGCGCAACGGACATAACCGCGGTAGGTTCCGGGTTCCAGGAGAAAATCGCGGTGGATGCTTGCGCCGTCGGGCGAGGCTTCGCCAAGGGTGGCGACGAAAGCGAAGCGATTCCAGGCAAGGGGCGCCTCGTGCTGATTGTATTGAAACTCTGGACGCCACACGCTCGAGCCGGAGTGGGCAAGGGAAAAGGACATGGCCTCGAGAACTTCGGCGGATTCGATAATGCGGAGCCGCAAGTCGCGGGGATTCGCGCTCGCATTTTCAACGGCGAAACGATAGGTGGAAACTTGAGTTGCCGCTTGAGGGTACGAGGCGAAGAGGGCCCGCCCTTCGGCGGAATCTAACGCAATGAGCGATCTCGTGATTCCGTTGATGTCGAGGCTGTCTCCCACGTCCAGGATCTTGCCCGATTGTTCAAAGCCCACCGAGTCGATGACGCCATCGCCGTTGTGGTCCTCGAAGGCCGGGCGACCCAGAAGATTATCGATAGGCGCATCGCTGGCGACAAGGAGGGACGTCTCGAAACGGACCCCCCAGCCTTGGACCGGCCGCGACAAATCGGCCAGCAGGTATTGAAAGCGAACCAGGGCCTCTTCGTGGAGGCGCGCGGGCGTCGGCGTGTGGTAGCGGAGAGCCTGGACCGCGCCCGTGTCGGCTACCTGGTCGAATCGAGGCTCATCGGCAAGTTCAAAGTCGTACAGGTATAGGGTCAGGCCATCGAAAGGTTTCCTCAGCACGCGCACGGCGTGTAGATCGAGCCAACGCGCCATCACGGCGCCGACAACAGGGCCAACATTGAAACGCTCCCAGCTAGAACCGACGAACCACGCGCGAGCGGCGCCTTGGAGAGTCTGATCGAGTTGGCGCGAGATGTTGCCGCTGCTCTCGTATGCCGCGATGTCTGGATATCCTTGCAGGCTACGCCAGACATCGCGAACCGTAAACTCGACAGGGACTTGCGGACTCAGTAGATAGTGTTCAAAGGAAGGCACGGTATAGTTCGCTCGATGAACGATCCTGTCCCCCCCTCGCATCCGCTCTTTCACGAAGCTCGCGGCTCCCCGAGTGTCGGCTTTATGACGCGCCGCGACCATGTGGTCCCAGGAAGGATGGAGCCGTTGCCTATAGTGGTCGGTCAAGGGAAAGAGGGTCAAGGCCGCAAAGGCCGCAAGGCAAACAGCCATGGCCTTTTTGCTCCGAAGGGCCGCGATTCCGTGACCGACGAGAACGTACAAGGGCACTGCCGAAAAGATCATCAGCCGATGGGTGTAGTAGGGAAAGTCTTTGGTCTGCCAGTACAGGATGTTGATAGCGAGAGGGGCGAAAGTGAGCGTAAGGAGCAAGACAAGGACTTTGGGCTTCTTTCTGAGGGCGAGACAGCCCCCCGCGGCAAGCAAGAGTCCTAACCCACCGAGGATCTTGTAGATGTCGGCGTTTGGACTGTAGCCCGCGAAGAAGCTCTTGATAGTGATGAGACCGAGGCGGAAATCGGGCTTGGGAAACCAGGCCTCCTTGCCCACTTCGAAGACGCTACTGGTGTAGAACGCCTTCGTGAGGGCTGGGACCGAGAGATAGATAATGAGTAGGTTAGAAATGATCCAGGCGCCGGACCGCTTCCAGTAGGCTCTGGCGCACAGGAGCACGTAGAAATTGAAGACGACGACATTCCAAACCATGAAGAAATGGTTGTAGATGCCTCCGACAGAGGCCAGTACAAACCCCGCCCACAGTCCTCCCTTCCCCGTTTCCAGCGCCCGGTGCATTGCCCAAACAGTGATGATTGACAGGACGACGTGAAGGGCGTAGGCGCGGTATTCTTGAGCATAGTGGACTTGGAAAGGGGAGATGGCTAACAAAAATGCCGCGCACAGGGCGGGCCGCGTCGCCGAAGTGAGCGCACGGGCGAAGAAGAAGGTAAGGGCGATTGCGAACGTGCTGACAATTGCGGGAAACAATCTGATGAGATAATCCGCCAGTACAGTGCCACGGTCCGCGCCGAGGACGTCAAATACGAAGCGGTACCATGCGGACATGATGAAGCATAGGAGCGGTGGCTCGTTGCCGTAAGCGGAGTCGAAATAGAGCCAGGGCCGCGCGAGGTACTTCTGCAAGGTAACGGTGGTGGCTTCATCGTACCAGAGGCTGAAACGCGCCAGCCCGTACAGTCTCAAGGCCAGGCCCAGCCCAAGAATTAGAGGAAGCCAGGGCATCCAATGCGAACGGGAGCTTGTTCCCTCGATTGTTAGGGATGGATCGCGGGTGGGGCTTGTCATCGCTCTCCTTCGCCTCAGAGGTACCAGGAACGAAGCCCTGGACGGACAGAGCAAATTAGCACAGCGTTTGAAATGCGTTCAAGGGAGACTCTCGGTTCTTGCGCAGCCACTTGAGTCAACTCAAACGTCGATCCTCTCCTCTTCACGGAGGGTCGGGGGAAGGTGGATGCTGCCAATATGCAGGGATTTCGAGGTCCCACCCCCCTACCCCTTCCGACGCTTCTCTGCCGAAAACGCGAGGCCTTTCGTCGTGACCATCAGTTCCGTCTTGGCCCAGAAGTTGATAGTTTCATCGGAAGGGTCAAGGCCGGCCAAGGCAAGCCTCTGATGGACGAGTTCGGTGACTGCTTCCTCGCAGTATGCTTCGAGCGCGCGCCCGTCGAGTGCCGTCGCCGTGGCCCGCTTTGCGATGGCGTCGTATTCGTCGATATAGCTCAGGAGTTGATCCAGGGCTTGCGCCAAGTCGGTTACGATTCCGAAGTGGGTGACGAGGACGCCATCGACGCCCGTATCGACGATGTGTTGAACGGTTGCTTTGGCGGTGGCTGGGTCAAAGTCGGGCGGCGCGCAGACGTAGTTCATGAAGAAGCGGCCGCCCAGTTTGTGTTGGGGGAAACAGGTCCCGAAGGCGTCGCCGGCGAACAGAGTATTGGCTCCGGAATCTTGTATGGTGAAGTGATGGCGCGCGTGTCCCGGCGCGTCGAAAAAGGTCAGCGTCCGGTTCCCCAATTCGCGGGTGTGCCCGTCTTCGACAACGGCAACGCGTTCTTCGGGTATGGATTCGATAACGCCGTACAACTCGTCAAACCTGTCGCCATAAACACCGCGCGCGCCCGCGATGAGCCGGGTGGGATCTACGAGATGACGTCCCGCGCGCGGGTGGGCGAGGACGGTAGCGTTGGGGCAGGCCTCGGCAAGCGCGGCCGCCCCGCCACCGTGGTCGAGGTGGACATGGGTCACGATAATATATCGCACCTGCTCGGGTGTCAGCCCCGCGGATTCAAGGGCGCGAAGGAGATAGGGGCGGGAGAAACGGGTGACGGTATCGACGAACGCGGCCTCGTTCCCGTCGACCACGAGGTAGGCGGCAGCTTTGCCTTCGTACATGTATTGGCCGTCGATCTTGGTAATAGACTCGGGGACTGCTTCAAGCATAGGGTCTTTCTCCGGTGGTTCGGCGATGGAATGACATGAATAGCACATTCTACCGAAGTCGAGGCCCAATCAGAACTTGTACGGGGCGCGAGGATTTGTTACCCTTTCTCGTTCGTATAAATAACGCGGGAGAGATGCGTCCTTTTGAGGGCGCGCTTGGCCTCCCGCGGACCTAGGTGGTATATCAAGTGAGAGGAGGTGAATTCCATTGAGAACTTACGAAGCGCTTTTCATCGTCAAACCGGATCAAAACGACGATGAGGTCCAGACGATAGCCAAGGAGGTCGAAAGCCTCGTCACCGAAGCCGGTGGCGCTATTGTGCGCTCGGAGATCTGGGGAAAACGCCGATTGGCCTACGAAGTCAGTGGTTCCAATGAAGGTATCTATGTGTTGCTTCGTTTTGACAGCGAGCCCACCTTCATCGATAAGTTGGAGAGCCATTTCCGGTTGTCCGAAGCGATCGTGAGGCATCTCGTCATGTATCTCGACAAGAAGACCTTGCGCCTGGAAGCCGAACAAGCGAAGCGTACCGAAGAGCTGTTGGCCGCGCGCGTGGCCGGCCCGGGTCACCACGATGATGACGATGATCCGCCCATGCCGCGCCGTTCGACTCCGAAAGCCGAAGCGCCGGCCGCTCCGAGTACCGAAGAGCCCGATGCGGATACGGGCGAAGTTCCAGAACTCGTCGTCAAGACCTAACCGGGAAGGGACGAAATCATGTCGGACTTGAAGATGCCGGACCTGAATAGGGTGTTCCTCGCCGGACGCCTGACGCGGGATCCTGATTTGCGCTACCTGCCTTCGGGCAGCGCGGTATGCACGATGGGGCTCGCCGTGTCGCGGCGTTATCGCACGAAGGAAGGCGAGCAACGCGAAGATACGATGTTTATCAATGTGGAGACGTGGAATAAGAGCGCGGAATACTGCAACGAGAATCTTCAGAAGGGCCGACCCATTCTGGTGGAGGGATCCCTAAAGATGGACGAATGGGAAGATAAGACGACAGGCCAGAAGAGGACGGTGATTAAGGTGAACGCCGTGCGGGTCCACACGTTGGATTGGGAGGATCGTGGTGGCGGTGGTGGTGGTGGCCGTCCCACGCAATCGGCTGCGCCTTCGCCTCGTCCTATCGAAGAGCCTGTGCCTGAGGATGACATTCCTTTTTAGCATCGGCGGACCTTTCCAGCCGGTAAGAATTGGACACAAATCGATGAATCTCCCCTCGTTGGGGAAAAGGTAAATATATGTCTCGTGTGAGCAAAATGAAGAGTGCGGCCAAGAAGAAGAAAAAGAAGAAGAGGATGCAGAAGAAGGTTTGCCGGCTGACGGTGGACCGCGTTGTACATATCGACTATAAGGACGTCGGGCTGCTCAAGCATTACGTGACGGAACGGGGCAAGATCATCCCGCGCCGCATCACGGGCGCCACGGCGAAACATCAGCGAATGTTGACTCGAGCCATCAACCAGGCCAGGCAGATCGCGCTGTTGCCTTACTCCGCGGATTAACGGTTGCCCGCTATGCCGGCTGGGACGAGACCGAACGCGGTCCGGCTGGCACAGGCCAGTATGCTGGTTTTCGCGTCGGTTGTGCTCTTTCCGACTGCAGGGCAAATGGTCGCGGCGCTGGTCGTTGCCATACTTGTGGCGCGTGGACGCTTTCGCGAGTGCGGTATTGTGCTGCTGGCAGGCGCACTCGCCGCGTTTGTCCGGACTCGCTCGCTGGCTCTGCCAATAGCCGTGGTCGCCACGGGCGCGACCGGGTTTCCCATTGGCCTTGGAATCGCTTCGCGATGGTCATACGCGCGCATCGTCGCAGTATCGACGGCCTGCGCATTCGCGGTAAGTATGGCGCTCACGATGACGCAATTGGACGCCCTTCTTGCGGTAGCGTCCGAGTTGGAGAGCTTGCTGACGGAAAGCCTGGAAGGATCCGACGCCGAGGAGTTTAGGGAGAAAGGGTTTGAGGATCTTCTGGAGATGTACCGCCTGTTCGTGGCGAATTGGCGGTATTTGTTTTTTGGCCTCAGCTTTAGCGGCACATTGATCAGTGTGTGTGTACTATCGACGCTGGCCTCGCGCTGGACGCGCCGCTGGACGGGCTTGCCCGAAGGCGTAGGCTCGTTCAGCATGATACGGCCGCCGGAATGGCTGGTGTGGGTCGTCATCGTTGCAGCGGCGCTTTGGTTTGCTGACCGGCAGTGGCCCTCGGAGGCGCTGAGGACGGTGAGTTGGAATACCGCAATTGGATTGCTAACGGTTTACTGGCTCAACGGCCTAGGCATATTGGTTTACGGGATGACGGCTTGGAAGCCGCACCCCTTGGTGATATTGGGTCTATTGACCCTGTTGGTTTGGGCCGGCATGGCAAGCATGTTGCCGATGCTGGGCCTGTTCGACACTTGGTCGGATTTTCGCAAACGCATCGACCGGCTCGCGGCCGGCCGCGGTGACAAACAACAATCGCCGGACGACACGGCGTAACGAATTAGGGCTTGTTCCCTGAGGGAGGACGATATAATGAAGGTCATCCTTCGCGAAGACATGGACAATCTGGGCGCGATGGGCGAGACGGTAAATGTTGCCCGCGGCTACGCCCGGAATTATTTGTTGCCGCGCAACATGGCGGTGCTAGCCGAATCGGCGAGTGCCAAGCAGATCGAACACGAACTGCACATCATCAAGAAGCGTGAAACGCAATTGCGCGTGGAACTCTCGAAAGTGACTGGCGCGGTCAAAGGCATTCGCCTGGAGTTTGCAGCCAAAGCCGGCGAGAGCGGCAAGCTCTTCGGTTCGATCACGACCAAGCACATCGCGGACAAACTCGCCGAGCATGGCCATGAAGTCGACCGCCGAAAGATCAAGCTGTCCGAACCCATCAAGACGGTTGGCGAGCGCTCGATACTGATTCGCTTGATGAAAGATGTGGAAGCCGAGATCACCGTCGCCGTCATTGGCGAAGTGGTTGAAGAGGAAGTAGTCGAGGAGGTCGTCGAAAGCCCCGACAAGGACGATGACGACGAGATGACCTCGATGGCCGATGCCGAGTCGTACACCGAGAAATTTATCAAGAAGCAGCAGAGGCAAAAAGAGAGAAAACAAGAGAGAGAGCAAGAGAACAAAGAAGAAATGAAGGAAGAGGTCAAGGAAGAGGTGAAAGAAGAGCAACAAGACGCATAGCCCTCCAACCCTTTATTCACATTTCTTGCGGAGATGATCTTGCGCCCGGCCATTCGGCTGGCCGCAAGTTGTTTTGGGGGCTGCATCTTACGGGGGGATTGATGTGTGAGTAAGTTGTGCGCGAAATGTGAATGCCTTTTTCCTTGAACGCAGGGCTTTTCAGCACTATCGTAAGGCGACCTTACGAGCACTCTGAAGGAAACGAATCGCATGGCCGTCCAACGATCCGAATCTGTCGCGTTCGATAGAACGCCCCCTCAGAATCTTGACGCCGAGCGCTCGGTGCTGGGATCCATGTTGATCAACTCCGACGCGGTCGGACCCGCCATCGAGATTCTCCAGAGCAAAGCGTCGGATGCTTTCTACAGCGGGGCGCACCAAAAGATCTACGACGCGGCCATTCAGTTGTTCGGCGAAAGCAAGCCGGTCGACTACGTGACCATCGTCGAACAGCTCTCGCGGAACAAGACCTTGGAGGACGCGGGCGGCGCGACGTATGTCAGCGGCCTTTCCGCCGCGGTGCCCATATCCGCAAACGTCGAACACTATGCGCACATTGTCCTTGAGGCCTCGATCTTGCGCCGCCTCATCAGCGCGTGCACCCGTGTCGCCGGCGACGCGTACTCGGCTGCGGGCGATGCGAACCTCCTGCTTGACCAAGCCGAATCCGAGATCTTCAGTATCGCGGAAAAGCGCCAACTCAATCCCGTCTACAAAGTAGGCGATCTGCTGACCGATGGGATTAAGCGCATCGAGAAGATGATCGAGGCCAAGACGGGCATCACGGGAATCGCGACCGGATTCACGAAGCTCGACGAAATGACCTCGGGGCTTCAACCTTCGGATATGGTCGTCCTCGCTGCGCGTCCATCCGTGGGCAAGACGGCGCTAGCGCTGAACATCGCCAGCCATGCGGCGGTCGGAGATGGCAAGAATGTCCTGCTCTTCAGCTTAGAGATGTCGAAGGAACAGTTGGTGCAACGCCTGCTCTGCATGGAAGGTAACATCGACTCGCAACGCTTGCGCACGGGTTTCTTGGCGACCAAGGAATTCTCGAAATTGCAGCAGGCGGCCGACAAACTCGACACCGCGCCTATTTTCATCGACGACACAGCTAACATTAGCGTACTGGACCTGCGCTCGAAAGCGAGGCGGCACGCGGCTCAACATGGCCTCGACATGGTCGTCATCGATTATCTTCAGCTCATGTCTTCGTCAAGGCGCGTCGAGAGCCGCCAGGTGGAGATATCCGAGATCTCCAGAAGCATCAAGGGCATCGCCCGCGAGTTGAGCGTTCCGGTCATGGCCCTCTCGCAACTGAGCCGCGAGGCGGAAAAGGACGACACCGGTTCGCCAAAGCTCTTGCACCTGCGCGAATCGGGGGCCATCGAACAAGACGCGGATGTCGTCCTCATGCTTTCGCGCCCCTCCGCCCACGAACAAGAGCAGAACCGAAACCTCATCAAACTCGACATTGCCAAACAGCGAAACGGCCCAACCGGAAACATGGAGTTGCTGTTCGACCGCAACGTGCAGCGGTTCAGGAACATGATGGATGGGGCGGGAGGGGGCCACGGCAGTCCGCCACCGGGCAGCTTCGAGCAGCCGCCATTCGAAGAAGAATTCGAGGGCGACGGCGAGGTCCCGTTCTAACCCGAAAACCGGTAAGATATCCGAGCTAACCGAGAAAACCCGTCAGTGGCGACGACGCTTCCGCTCCGTCGCGCAGCGGGCCTAGCCCCGCAAGATACGCCGCGCGGCCGGCTTGCGTAGCCATGGCGAAGGCGCGGGCCATCGCCGCATGATCGCGCGCGTCGGCGAGGGCCGTGTTCACAAGAACGGCATCCGCGCCCATTTCCATCGCCTCCGCCGCGTGAGACGGCGCCCCAAGCCCAGCGTCCACGACGACGGGAACGGTGCACTGTTCGATGATGATGCGGAGCATATCCCGCGTTTTCACCCCGCGATTGCTTCCGATCGGCGCGCCCAGCGGCATGACCGTAGCCGTCCCCACTTCCTCCAGCCGCTTCGCCAAGACCGGATCGGCTTGGATATACGGCAGAACGGCAAAGCCCTCCTTTACGAGTATCTCCGCTGCCTTCAGCGTCTCGATCGGATCCGGCAAGAGGTGCCTTGGCTCCGGCGTCAGCTCCAATTTTACCCACGGCTCGAGCCCAGCAGCGCGGGCAAGCTTCGCCAGGCGAACGGCTTCCTCCGCCGTTCGCGCGCCCGAGGTGTTCGGGAGAACCAGCTGTTTCTCGCGGTCCAACGCTGGCATGATGCTGTCTTCATCCGGGCGATCCAAATCCACCCGCCGCAACGCTACAGTAATGATTTCCGACTCGGATGCCGCGACGGCATCGCGCAACGACTGGGTATTCGGAAACTTTCCCGTTCCAATCAGAAGCCGCGAGTTAAACGAACGGTCCGCGATAACCAGCGCGTCATCGGAGGCATTTGATGTATTTTGCATTGACTACTCCATGGGGCGGCGCAAACGACAATTGCAACGAAACCCACACATCCTAACAAAGTTCCGATGGTTCCGACAAAAGGATTTTGGGAAATGGCTCACGGAAGTTGACAGTCATGAGCGAAGTCCGTTAGTTTATGCTCGTTTCGACATGGTCTTCTCTGAAGGATTCGTCTCCCAAACGTTTCCGCGCGCCAACCTGGGTACAGGTTGCGCGTTTCCGGCCGGTTGGCTCTGCATGGAAACTCTGTTTCTAAGAGCGGCGGGGAAAATTTGCCGGTAGAGAGTCGTGCATCACCGCATTTGCCACACAGTAAGAAATCAACGAGAATCTTCCCTAGCCCGGATATCTTGTCGACCTCGACAATCGCGATGGGACGCTGGCGTTCGCAGCGCGAATCCCTATGGCACCGAACGAATCGATGAAAGGGCAAAGCATATGAACAGAAAACTGATTATATTGACTATAATCTTGCTTGGGGTCGTATCGGGTGGGATTGGCGGCGGCTATCTCTTCGTGAAGGCGCAGAAGATTCTTCCATATTACGGGCAGCTCACCAAGACGCGTCTGCGCGCCGCCGTGAATCTTCAACCCGAGGCTCAGAAATCCGCCCAATACCGGGGGTCGCAATCGTGCGCGGAATGCCACGTCGAACAGCACGAGGCGTGGCGCGTGTCGTTCCACGCCAAAATGATTCAGCCCGTCAAGGAATCGCCAGAAGCTATCGTAGGCGATTTTGTGACGCTCCCAGCCGATGCCAATTTTTCGCTCGAAGATATCGCGTACACCATCGGCGGGAAATTCAAACAACGCTACATGCTTCGAGACGATCTCGATGGCGCCGAGGACTATGTCATCGGCGATTACCAATGGAATGTCGAGCTTCAGCGGTGGCAGCCCTATCATCCGTACAAGGATTGGTACAGCGAAGGCTTTCCTCAAGACAATAAGCTGGTCCACACCTCGAGGACTTGCGATGGCTGCCATTTTGTGGGTTTCATGAGCCTTGAACAGCGTATCGAGCCCGCGATAGCCTGCGAAAGCTGTCATGGTCCGGGCAGCGCGCATGTCGACGACCCGCGTGACGAAACTATCTACAAGGCGACTGACGCCGATCCCCATCGAGCCACCGAGGTGTGCCTGCAATGCCACATGCGCAACCGGGATAGGCGTTTGGCGTCGCGGAGCTTAGTCGATCTTTTCGGAGACGTACGTGACTACCCGCAGGGCTTCGTACCGGGGCGGCCCCTGCAAGACTACAAGATGCAGACCCCTTTTGAGCCGGGCAAGGAAACGGGAGAGTTTTATGGGAATGGCGTGGGGAAGAAGAACCGGATGCAAGGCAACGAGTTCGTGCGTTCGGTGATGTACAAGCATGGAATCACCTGCGTGAATTGTCACAATCCGCACACGTTGGACTCGACCACTACGACGCCGACCGGTGACGCGCTTTGTATGAGATGCCACGACTTTGGAGCCCTCATCGGCCCGCATCAGGAAGGCATCGAGGCCCACACGCGGCACGAAGCGGACTCGACGGGTTCGTCTTGTATCGAGTGCCACATGCCGAAGACTGGCAGACATCTCAAGAGTTCTCCCTTAACGGTGCGGTCCCACGTCTTTGGTTTCATTGGCCCCGGCGAAACGCGGAAACACGGCGTGCCCAACTCTTGTACGAACTGTCATGACGACAAGGATCTCGATTGGGCCGACACAGCCATGCGGGAATGGGGCATGCTTCAGTGGCAGTGAATCGGCGAGCGCTAATATGTCGGTCACGATGGACAATCCTAACGCAATCCGAATAACAATGGGCGATCATGTGTTGGCCAGAGCGCGTTTTCGTGGCTCAACCAATCTGGGCATCTCTTGATAACACATGAGGCCGCGTCCAACAAAAGGCGCGTACAAGGCAGCACCTTAGGCACCGCCGATTCTCGCCGTGAGGATTCGGAAACCGGGAACGGGAAGGAGTTAGACGAGAGTAGCTATGAGATATTTCTTGGGGAGGAAGGTCTGCGCGGGTTTTCTCGCCGGCTTGGCGATTTGCGCACCGGCGCCGGCGCAGGATGCGGATGTTGAAGCGTTACAGCGTAAGATGCAAGCGATCATGAAGGCCTTCAACGAGCGCATCGACGCGCTTGAGGCAGAGCTGGAGCTCCTTAAGTCCGAAGCGGCTGGCTCGCCGGAGTTGGACGAGCGGGTCGCGCAATTGGAGGAAGCGGCCGAGGATGCCGAGGAAGAGGCCGCGAATGACTTTGGCGTGTTCTGGAATAACAGCCTGCGTCTCGAAACGAAGGACGGCCATTTCAAGTTGCGCCTCGGCGGCCGCATCCAACAGGACTGGGTGTGGTTCGACGAGGACAGAGATTTGAGGCTCTTGTGGAATCCTTTGACGCGAACCGGCTTCTCGAACAACTTGCAGGATGGCGCGGAATTCCGCCGCGTCTACCTCGACTTTTCCGGTCAAGTTTACGACGACCTCGAATTCAAGATTCAGCACGACTACGCTGATGGCGACGTCGATTTCAAGGATGTCTATATCGCGATGCGGAATGTGCCCGTGGTGGGGAAGGTGAAGGTTGGCCACTTCAAAGAGCCCTTCAGCCTCAATGAGCTTACGAGCGACAACGACACCACCCTGATGGAAAGAGGGCTTCCGAATATGTTCGCGCCCAGCCGTAGCACGGGCATCGGCATCGCGAACACGGCCTTTGACGACCGGCTGACCTGGGCCACCGGCATATTTCGCGATGTCGATTCCTATGGCGATGGCGCGGCGGATGGGAATTACATCGTGACGTCCCGCGTGACGGGGTTGCCGTGGTACGAGGAGGGCGGCCGCCGACTGTTTCACTTGGGCCTAAGCTACAGCCATCGGAACACGGATGCGGTGATCCGGATACGGCATCGCCCCGAAGCTCATCTGGCGAATGTGCGCTTCCTCGATACCGGCCCGTTCTTCGCCGATGACGAAAATCGGTACTCCCTTGAGGCGGCGCTGGTCCACGGGCCGTTTTCGCTGCAAGGCGAGTACATGGCTTCGAAGATCGATACCCGGCGCCACGGCGATGTAGACTTCGAGGGCTACTATGTGTTCGCCAGCTACATCCTCACCGGGGAGAACCGGCGATACAACAACTCGACGGGCACCTTCCGTTCGGTTCGTCCCAACCGGAATTTCTCTATCTCATCCGAGAACCGGGGCTGGGGCGCTTGGGAGTTGGCGCTGCGGTATTCATCTCTGGACTTGAACGATTCGAGCGTCTCCGGCGGCGAGGAGGACAACATCACTCTGGGCCTCAATTGGTACCTGAATCCGAATGCGCGCTGGATGCTCAATTACGTGCACGCCGATGTGGATCACGTCCTGTACAGCGGGGATGTCGATATTCTGCAGACGCGGTTCCAGGTCAATTTCTAGCCCAAGACTACCCTTAACTAAGAATAGCCGCACTCATACCGGCTGAAGCACTTGACGTCGACATACCCAAACCGAATGAAAAGGAAGTATCGTGCACATCGAAACTATCACAAGAACTTCAATTCCACAACCAGCCGGAAACCTGTTGGGAAAAGCGCAGACGGTCTCGAATCTGCGCGACCTGATTGTGGCGGGGCAAGAGGTCAGCGACCTGTTGCTTAAGGCGGATACGCACGATAACAACTAACCGTGCGAAACTCTGAGCGCTGCGTAGCGGGAGGATACCCTCATCGATATCGAGCCCACTGACGCGCTTATCGTCGTCGAACTCCAAAACGACTTCTGTCCGGGAGGAGCTTCGACCGGGTCGTGTTTGCGCGGGACTGGCATCCCAAGGACCATTGCAACTTTTCGGATGAGTCGGAATTCGTGGACGGGAGTTGGCCCGCGCATTGTGTCCAGCATTCGCCGGGCGCGGAGTTTGTGGACGATATCACCGCGCCTCTGAACGCGATAGTCGTGGACAAGGGCTGCGACGAGGATGCTGAACAATACAGCACGTTCGAGGGAACGGGCCTGGCCGAAACGCTCCTGGAGAAGGACGTTACCCGAGTGTTCGTCGGCTGGTTGGTGACCGATTATTGCGTCAAGTTCACCACGCTGGGCGGTCGGGAAAACGGTTTCGACGTTGTGCTTATCGAGGACGCCTGTCGCGCGGTGGACAACCCGCCCGGCTCCGAACAGGAAGCGCTCGACGAAATGAGGAACGCCGGCGTCGCCTTCTGCCAGACGTGAGACTTGGTTGAATGAACCCGCCCGCCCGGTCGTGGTTCAAGCGCGAGGGCATGGCGCTCATGACCGATTTCCATGAATTGACCATGATGGCGGGGCACCTCAAAGAGGGCCGCGCCGCCCGCCAAGTTTGTTTCGAGTATTTCTTCCGTTCCCTTCCGCCGCACTCCGGATTCGCCGTGGCCGCTGGCCTGGAGTCTTTCGTGGATTATGTCGAGAATCTTCAATTTCACGGCAACGACATCGAAAACCTTCGCGGGCTCGAAACTTTTGACGGCGAATTCCTCGAGTATCTTGGAGCGTTTCGGCCGGTGTGCACCGTGCGCGCCATACCCGAGAGCGCGCTCGTATTTCCCCACGAGCCCGTCGTGCAAATCGAGAGTTCCATCTTCGAAGCACAGCTTCTCGAGACGGCCCTTCTCAACTTACTGAATTTCCAAACGCTTATCGCCACGAAGGCCGCGCGCATCAGTCTCGCGGCCAATGGAGAACCGGTCCTTGAATTCGGGCTTCGCCGCGCCCACGGTCCCGATGGCGGGCTGAGCGGCTCCCACGCGGCGTACATCGGAGGCTGCTCCAACACCTCGAACGTGCTCGCGGGGAAGATTTACGGCATTCCCGTAGCCGGCACTCACGCGCACAGCTGGGTCATGAGCTTCCCCAATGAGATCGACGCGTTCCGGGCCTTTGTTCGCCATTATCCCGAGAACGCTATCCTCCTCGTGGATACCTACGGCACCGTTACGAGCGGCGTCCCCAACGCGATCAAGATATTTCGAGAACTGAAGGAACAGGACCTGTCCCCTCGATCCGGTTGGATTCCGGTGACCTCGCAAAACTCAGCAAAATCGACCACGGCATGATGGTCGACGCGAGATTCGAGGATCCGCACATCGTCGCGTCGAATGATTTAGACGAAGTCCTTATCGCGGATCTCAAGCGCCAGGGCGCGCGCATCAACGCGTGGGGCGTGGGCACCCACTTGATTACATCGCACGACAGCCCGGCGCTCAATGGCGTGTACAATCTGGTCTCGCTGCGGGAAAACGGCGAATGACAAGCCCGTATCAAACTTTCTTCCAGCATGGAGAAGGCTACCGACCCGTGCCGAAAAAAGCTGGTTCGGTATTTGCGGCGAAGGCGGGCATCCCCTGGGCGACGTCTTGTACCGGCGCGGCGAAGAGTTGTTTCGACCGGTTTTCGAGTCAGACAATCGTCTCTCGGAATCGCCCCCCATCGAGCGAATCCGCGAACGGGTGGCCCACGAAATTGGTTCGATGCACGAGGAATTTCTGCGTCTCCGAAATCCGGAGGTCTACAGGGTCCTTCTCTCCGAAGAGGTGGGGAAGGAAAAGGGGCGTCTGATTGAATTGGTGGATCGCCGGTCATTTTTGGGTAGGCCAGAACTCAGGTCTCGATGATCTTCCTGGCGAATCCACGTCTTTTTTCCGCCGCGAAGAGAGCAGAGAAAGAGGAATGGGAGAACGTATGACCAAAGCCCCGAGCGAATGGCTGAGCCAAGTGCGAGAAGAACCGTTGGAACCGGGCCTCCCAATCTGCGACGCCCATCGCCATCTGTGGAACCGGCCTGCGAGCCGTTACCTTATCGACGACTTGATCTAGGACGCCGCGGACCACAACGTTGTCAGCACGGTATTTGTCGAATGCATGGCCAGCTACCGCGAGGACGGTTCCGAGGCCATGAAGCCGGTCGGGGAGACGGCCTATATTCATGCCCTCGCCACGGAATGCGCTGAGGATTCCGAGCGGGACATGGCGTGCGCCGCGGCGATTATCGGTTACGTGGACTTGGGCCTCGGCAACGCGGCAACGGCCGTGCTTGACGCTCACAGGGAAGCGAGTCCGGCGCACTTCCGAGGCACACGCCACGGCGTCGGCTGGGACGAGCACCCGGAAGTCACGGACTCGCATACGGAACCGTAAACGGGGCTACTGCTGGACACAGAGTTCCGCGAGGGAGTCGCTTGCTTGCAGAAACAGGGCCTCATTTATGAGTCGTACCTATACCATACGCAACTCTTGGAGCTGGCCGGCCTCGCGCGCGCGTTCTCCGCAGCGGAGAAGGCGGACATGTTTCGCAACACCGCCGAGCGAGTGTACGGCAACTAGGGATAGGGTGATGTATCTCTGCCATGGGCAACCAGTGCTTCACGCGACGGAACTCACGGATTCAGGTAGCGCAGCTTTTCTAGTTGCGCCGGTTCAGCGTTTCCCATAAAGCTAGGCCACGCGGCGGTTTGACTTGTCCTCGCGATATTTCGTATTGTTTGCAGATGCGCCGAGGTAGCTCAGTCGGTAGAGCAGCGGACTGAAAATCCGCGTGTCGGCAGTT
>CAYNZS010000071.1:0-16596 GCA_964401695.1 uncultured Nitrospirales bacterium | reverse complement strand
TCACGGGGAAATCGTCCAGGTCCTCGCGATTGCGTTCGACATAGCGCAGCAGTTTGAAGGTAGGCCGGAGCAGTTCCTTGGTCGAGGTGAGTATGCCGACGTTGGCGTCGGGGTCGTGGTAGACAACATAGGTGACCCTGGCTAGGTTGCCGTCGCTCAAATCTTGGCCTTGGCCGACAATGCCTACGAAGCTGAAGCCGATGGGTGTGCCATAGAATTTGTAGTTGTCGCCGTGCTCGCGCGAGGTGAAGGCGCGGGAGAGGTCGCTCTCGATGATGTTGAGCGTGCCGCGGGCCAACTCGAAGGCTTCCTGATTCTGAAACCCCTGGCGAACGATCCGCACGCTGCTGATGAACAGCGCCCCCACACCGCCCATGATGGTCGTGAAGATGGCCATGGCGACAAGTAGCTCGACGAGGGAAAACCCCCATGCCTGCCCGCGTCCGCTACAGCCGCGAATCCGATCGGTCACACGCCTATCCTTTCCAACGCCCGAATAGCCCTGCCCGCCCAAAGCCCGTCCAGCATCCCTGCCCCTGTTCAATATGCCGCCGTCACTGCTGCGCGACGAAGGTCGTATACGATTCTGTACGGCCATCGGCGAAGGAAACGGTAAAGGTGACCCGCTGGAGAAATGTATCCGCGGCGCCGTTGAGGCGGCGCACGCTGGCCGTGTATCCGTCGTAGAGGCCGTGAGAACTAAATACCGGCAGCAGCAAGTCGTCGGGGATGCGGCTTTTGAAGAGGGCCTCGGCGCTCGATGCGCGAATCTGCCCGAGCACGGAATTGGCGAGCACGGCGGTAATGGTGCGTTCGTTGGCGATGCGCGCCTGCATCAGGCTGTTCGGAAAGAGCGAAACGACGGACACGATGCCGACAAGCAGGATGGCTATCGCGATGAGCACTTCGAGCAGGGTGAACCCTTCCTGCCCCCGCCGCCGCTGGTGGCGCTTCGCGCGGCGCATTTGGCTCTCGCGCCTCATGGCTCCACCTTTACCCGGCCTTGCGCGGCGTACAGCGTCAAGTCTGTGGTCAGGGGGGTCTCTTGGGGCGCGCCCGTGAGAGGATCGATCAGCGGCTCGTCCGTTACCGGGTCGTACGCGATGGTCAGGCGGTCGTTCGGGTCGGCGCCGGGCAAGAGCCCCACGCTAAGCCGCGCCCGCTGATGGGCGCCCCCAACCCGCATCCCGCCGGAAGGCAAGTAGACATGGCCGGGAAACAACAAGGGTGAAGACTCGCTGGCCGACGGCAATGCCAATCTGCTGTAAAGCTCATACATGTCGCCAGTAAGTGTTCCTTGGGGAACAGAGCGCGGCCAAATCAATTGGAGGGCTTCCAGATCGAACAGGATCACCGGCGTCAGGCCGCGGGTGTCCAGGTAGTGTGCCCAGGATCCGGCTCCGAAGCATTCCTGACTGATGATGCCGGTGCCTCCGCGCATCGGTTCAAATCGGCCTTCACTGTTCATCAGGGGCACAAACACGGGCGCGTCAGATGGAACGCCCCCCTCCCACAACGCCGCCGCGACATCGAGCCTCCCGCGCTCATCGCGGCTCATCAACCGGCCAATCGCCACGCTATCCAGTATCGGGCACGGCAATTCGGTCAGCGTGTCGACCGGTGTATTGAGCGTGTAGCTCACAACCGTCTCCACGTTAAAAGTCGTCGCGTAGATGCGCGCGCCCTTGAGCACGGTGAACAGTTCGCGGGCCGCGGTATTGACGGTGCGCGTGGGCGTGGGGCCCATGCGCAAGGCCAAGGGTACGGAAATGGAACCCAACACCCCAATGATTCCGATCACAATCAGGAGTTCGACCAGGGTCAGCCCCCGATTTCTCTGTCTATGATAAATATCCATACTACATATGCCTGACTGTTCTAATTCCACTGCTACCCGCTTCGGCAACCGGCGCGGGACGCCACCCGCGGCGGACTTCCTGCGTCCTCGCTCTATTTGGGCGCGTCATTCCATCCTTGCTGCGTGTCCCAATTGTTGATGTCGTCGCCGCCGCCAAAAAAATCGGGCTCGTCATAGATCTGCCCGATCGTGATAAACGCATCGACCAGTTGATTCGCGCCGGTCGAATAGATGTACACCGGTCTTGTGCGGTCGGCGGGATAGCCGGGAAGATTGTCCACCGGGGGCTGGCCGGGCAAATCACTGCTGAAGGAGACCCAGTTGGTTTGATTCCATTCAAAGTAGTCTCCACTGACAAGCAAGTCCCCGCCGGGCGGTATCCGGTAACTGCGAAACATGATATCCCCGTACCGGCGAGGCTGGGGGCCCATCCAAAAACGGTACTGCGCATCCCAGGGATCCTTGTCCAACTGCATGTATCCGTCTCCAAGCTTACTGCGTACGCTGGACTCGATATAAGGGAAATTGGCGAACTGGCCATTACGCAACAGGTCATAGAAGAATTCGTTGTAGAACGCTTGCACGGCCTGGTATTCGGCCATGCTCGAAACGGCCGACATCCCCGCGAGAATTAACCTTCCCTGCGGCGTGAGGAAATCGCGGAACCGGGCTTTTCCGCTGTCGGCCAGCATGGCGGCGAGGGCCAGGTCCGCATTCCTGATTTCCGACTCGGCGTTGGCGATTCGCGCTTTGGCCATGTAGCGGCTCACGCTCGGCACCACGATACTCGCGAGGATACCCATGATCGCTATCACCACGAGCAATTCGACAAGAGTAAAACCAGCCGCATTCGCTCTCTTTAGGTTCTTGTATATCATCCGTCTTGCCCTCGCGCGGCCGCTTTGGCCGCAGTTGCCGGTTCCGCCCGAATCGGGCTGGCGCTGAACCGAACACCCATAAGGTCGTTTGAAACGCGCTCCAGAGGAGGCGCTTGTTCATTCTCGTAGCCGCAACATCTTTCCGCGCTTAACCTTGTGACACGGCATCGCCAAGGCTGAAAATGGGCATATACAGGGCGATGACGATAAAACCGATAACGCCGCCCAATATAATAATGATCGCCGGTTCCATCATCGACAACAGCCCTTCCACCGCGGCCTCCACTTCCGCGTCATAAATATCGGCGACCTTGTTCAACATCGAGTCCAACGCACCGGTCTCCTCGCCGACGTCGATCATATTGACGACCATCGAGGGAAACACTTTGGCTTCATCAAGGGGCGCCGCAATGGTGTCGCCTTCCTTAATTCGGTCGTGGACTTTCTGGATGGCATTTTGGACCACCACGTTGCCGATCGTCTCTTTCGTGATACGCAGGGCCTGGAGGATAGGGACGCCGGAGGTGATCAACGTCCCGAGCGTACGGGCAAAACGCGCGACGCTCACCTTAGTAACCAAACCGCCTACCATGGGTATCCTGAGTGAAACACGATCCCAGCCGCGCTTAAGAATCTCTACCTTGCCAAGAAACTTGAGCACGATAATCGTCGAAGAAAAGATGGTGATCAGGAGCCACCATTTGACTTGCATAAAATCGGCAACATCGACTAGGAATTGGGTAGGCCCAGGTAGTCCGGATCCGAAGTCGGCGAAAATCTTCGCGAAGATAGGCACCACCTTTAGAAGAAGAAAGCTCACGATGAGAGTCGCCGCAAGAATGACGAAAATAGGGTAGACCAGCGCGGTCTTCACCTTCCGCTTGAGCTTCATGCGTTTTTCCATGAAGATCGCCAAGCGGTTCAGGACCACCTCGAGCATGCCGCCGACTTCACCCGCCCGAACCATATTGATGTACAGGCGGTCAAAAACTTTGGGATGCTTGGCCAGGGCTTCGGAGAACGTGGCGCCCTGCTGCACATCGGCGGAGATCTCGCGCAGAATGTCGCGCATCTTCGAAGGCTTCAATTGCGTAATCAGAATGTTCAAACTGCGAAGCAGCGGCAGGCCGGCGTCGATCAGCGTGGCGAGCTGGCGCGTGACGATCACCGTGTCCTTCCATTTAACACCACCGATGTAGAACTCGCTAATTCCGCCTTCGCCCTTCTTCTTGCGGGCGCGGCGCTCGTCCAATTTGCGGGCCTCGCGCATGTGCGTCGGGAAAAGGCCCAGGCTTCGCACATCCTGCAGCGCGAGCGCCTGGCTGTCGGATTCCATGATCCCGAAAATCTCTTTTCCTTCTTTATTGGTCGCCTTATAAGCGAACTTCGGCATGAGATGCCTCCCGGTTACAGGTCGTCGTCGAAGTCTTCGGTGTGTTCAAGCACTTCGGCCGCGGTCGTCTCGCGTCCGATCGCCGCTTTGATGAGCGCTTCCTCGCGCATCGTCAACATGCCCTGTTCCTTACGCGCGTAGCGGCGGATTTCGTAGGACATCGAGCGGTTGAGGATCATCTCGCGAACGGATTCGTCAACGATGAGGATTTCGTATATTCCCGTGCGGCCGCGGTAACCGATGTAGTCGCAAGCCGCGCATCCTTTGGCGCGCAGCATGGTGAACTTCGGGTCTTCGCGCCACTGGCGCGGCACACCGAGTTTTTCCATCTCATCGGGGTCGGGCCGGTACGATTGAGCGCAGTCTTTGCAGACCTTGCGCAGCAGGCGTTGAGCAAGCACGGCCTCGAGAGATGCGGTGATCAAGAAGGGCTCGACATCCATATCGAGCAGGCGCGTCACCGTTTCGGGGGCGCTGTTGGTGTGGATCGTGCTCAGCACCAAGTGCCCCGTAAGCGACGCTTCGATGGCGATTTGCGCCGTCTCCAAGTCGCGTATTTCACCGACCATGACGATGTCAGGGTCTTGACGGAGAATCGAGCGCAAACAGGCCGCAAACGTGAGGCCCACATCTTCGCGCACCTGGCACTGGACCAGATTCTCGATCTGGAGTTCGACCGGGTCTTCGGTCGTGATGATCTTCTCGGTAACCTTGTTGAGTTCGCGAAGACACGCGTAAAGAGAAGTAGTCTTCCCAGAACCCGTCGGACCGGTTACAAGCAAAATGCCGTTGGGCTTGTGAATGACGTCATCGAGTTTCTTGAGGCAATCGGTGCTGAACCCGAGCTTGGTCAAGTCAATCTGAACCGCGGTGCGGTCCAGGATGCGCATCACGCAACCTTCGCCATACAGCGTGGGAAGCGTAGCCACGCGAATATCGATATCGGCGTCGCCAATCTTCAACTCGACACGGGCGTCTTGCGGAAGCCGCCGTTCGCCGATGTCCATGTTGGCGATCACTTTGACGCGCGCGACAAGGGCCACTGCCAGAGATTTAGGCGGCGCGACGATTTCGTGAAGAACGCCGTCGAGGCGCAGGCGAATGCGGAACTCTTCCTCGAAAACCTCAAGGTGAATATCGGACGCCTTTTTCTGCACGGCTTCGAGCATGACCAAGTTCACGATCTTGATGACTTCGGGCTCTTGCGACAGCTCGACAAGGTTGTCCACATCGCCGATGACGGATTGCTGGCCCAACTCCTCGAGAGTCATTTCCCGGTTGCCCACTTTGGCCACCAGGTCGTCGAGTGTTTCGCTCAGCGAGTCGGTCTCGTAAGAGTAGTTCGAATTGATGCTCACATTCACGTCATGGATGTTGCTCACGACGCCTTCGATCTTGCAGCCGAGTATCTGCTCAAGGTCGTCGACGAGGCTCAGGTTGAGCGGATCCGCCAGCGCCACCACCAGCCCGCCATCGGCCGATTCGCGGATCGGGATGATGTTGTAGAACTTGGCCACATCGGGCGGAACGCGCCTGAGAACATCCTCCTTGATCTTGAGCCGGAGCAGATCGACCCGGTCCATCCCCTGCTGAACGCCCAGCGCTTCGAGCACATCCTGCTCTTCGCAGAATTCGAGGGTCACCAGCACACGCCCCAGAAAGTCGCCGGTCAAACGCTGCCGCTCCAAGGCCTCGTCCAGTTCGAGCGGCGTGATCATGCCCTGCTCGACGAGGATGTCGCCTATGCTCTGCTTGTCGCTAACTGTCGCCATAGTGTATGCCTACCTCCCGGCTTATACCGCAGCCACTCCTGCTGGGGAATCCTCAAGCCCCAACGCGCGGGCGTTTTCTTCCCACTCCTCGCGGGCGACGGCCTTGCCTGCGCATTCCTCGAAGGAAACAATGCCTTTCTTGTAGAGTATCATAAGGTGTTCGTCGAGAAGGTTCATGCCGAACTTGTGGCCGGTCTGGATCGCCGACGTGATGCGGAACGATTTATTCTCGCGAATCAGATTCGCGACGGCCGACGTGCAGATCATAATCTCGAAGGCCGCCACGCGGCCATAGCCGTCCTTCTTCGGAAGGATGCACTGAGAAATCACCGCTCTCAGGTTGCCCGCGAGCTGCGTGCGAATTTGCTCTTGCGCGTTTTCTGGAAATGCATCAACAACACGGTCGATAGTCCGCACCGCGCCCGTGGTGTGCAGCGTCGCAAAAACCAAATGCCCGGTCTCCGCCGCCGTCACCGCCGCCTCGATGGTATCGAGGTCGCGCATTTCGCCCACCATAATAATGTCGGGGTCTTGGCGTAGCGAGCGGCGGATGGCCTCGGGGAAACTGGGCACGTCCACACCGACTTCGCGCTGATTGACGATGCTCTTCTTGTGGGCTTGGTAGAACTCGATGGGGTCCTCGATCGTGATGATATGGTGGTCGAAATTGGTGTTGAGCCAGTCGATCATCGCCGCCAGGGTCGTGGTCTTGCCCGAACCGGTGGGCCCGGTGACCAGGATGAGTCCGCGGGGGATGTCAATGATCCGCTTCAACGATGCGGGAAGCCCTAACTCCTCCATCGAGGAAATGTGCATCGGAATGAGCCGAAGCACCAGCCCAACATTGCCCTTCTGCTTGAAGATCGACACGCGGAAGCGTGCGACGTCTTCGAACGCAAAACCGAAGTCGGAGCCGCCGACTTCCTGCAGCTCCTGCTGGTTGTCAACCGAAGCGATGCTCTTCATGAGCCGTTCGGTGTCGTCGCCTTCTAAAACGACGTCGCCGAAGTGGACCAAGCGGCCATGAACGCGGCCCACCGGCGGGTTGTCGACGGCTAGATGCAAATCGGACCCGCCGCGGTCAATCAGCATCCGTATGAGCCCGACCATTTCGTAGGCCATGAAAATTCCTCCGTCAGATTCACAAATTATATGTGTGCGGGCGCCGCGTCAAGCGGCTCCGTTCTCGACCGATTCCAGAGGCGGATCCGCTTTCGTCTTGCGGTTGACCTCTTCCACGGTCGTAATACCGTTGAGCACCTTTTTCCAGGCGTCGGTGCGCAAAGTCGTCATGCCTTCGACGCGTGCCGTGTGGCGCAGTTCGGCCGATGAGTCGCCCGCCATAATCATGGAGCGCATATTGTCCGAAGTGACGAGCAGTTCATACACGCCCAAGCGGCCCGTGAAGCCCGTGTCGTTGCAGCTGTCGCAACCGACGCCGTGAAGAAACTCCGTGTTCTCCACGTCCACGGGGAAACCCAGCCGCCGGATTTCGATTTCCGCGGGGGTGTAAGGGGATTTGCACGTGTTGCAGTTGGTGCGCACCAGGCGCTGCGCCAAAATGGCGCGTACACCGGCCGACACAAGGAAAGGCTTGATCCCAATATCGATGAGGCGGACAAAGGAACTGGGCGCGTCATTCGTGTGAAGGGTCGAGAAGACCAAGTGACCCGTTAGGGCGGCCTTGATAGCGATCTCGGCCGTCTCTTGGTCGCGAATCTCTCCGACCATCACCACGTCAGGGTCTTGGCGGAACATGGCGCGCAGGGCGCGGCCGAAATCCCACCCGATATCGGGGTGAACCTGGCATTGGTTGATCCCGGTAAGCTGATACTCCACCGGGTCTTCCACCGTGATGATTTTCGTCTCCGCGTTGTTCAGATTGTGGAGCGAAGCGTACAAGGTCGTGGTCTTCCCCGAACCCGTCGGGCCCGTAACGAGAATAACGCCCGTGGATTCGGCGAGGAGCACTTCCCACGAACGCTGGTCTTCGGGACTGAAACCGAGCTGGCCAAGGCCTAGCTTAAGCCCCTCCTTGTCCAGAATACGCATGACCACGCTTTCGCCGTAGTACGAAGGCAAGGCGCTCACGCGCAAGTCGATATCCTTACCGCCCAACTGGATCTTGATGCGGCCATCCTGCGGGATGCGCTTCTCGGCGATGTCCATCCCGGCCATAATCTTGAGGCGCGATACGATGGCCGCCTGTGCGCGCTTAGGGGGCCTGGGCCTAAGGTGCAGCACACCGTCAATACGGTAGCGCACCTTGAGGTCGAACTTGCCAGGCTCGACATGAATATCGGAGGCGCGCAGGCGAAACGCCTCCAAAATCAAATGATGGACGTACCGCATCACGGGGCTATCGCCATCCTCCTCGTCCCCGCCCGGCGTGACTAGGCCCTCGTCAATCTCCAATGCATCGACGCTCATACTGCTCATGCTGAGTTCGGAGGAGGCGCCCACACTGCTGCCCACGCTCATCGAACTGTCCAGATTGGACATGGTGCTCAGCGTGCTCATAGTGCTCGCGCTGCTCACCGTGGATAGCATCGTTTCCACCGTCGTGTCAGCCAAGCCGTAATACTTACTCAATGCCGCGCTAACCTCTTCAGGTGTTGCAAGCACGGGCTCGACAGGCCGGTCCAGCAAGCGATGCAAATTGTCAAGCGCGTTCATGTTGGTCGGGTCGGCGGTAGCGACAACGATCGACTGGCCCTTCTCTTCGATGGGGATCACGCGGTAAAGCTGAGCGATTCGGATGTCAATCAGATTTCGGATGCGCTCGGGGATCTCGCGCTCAGAGAGTTTGACGATGGAGATGTTGAGTTGATCCGCAAGCCCTTCGGAAATATGCGTCTTACTGATGTAATTCAACCGGACGAGGATATCGCCCAGCTTCTTGCCAGACATAGTCGTCTTTTGACGGTGAATGGCTTCGTCGAGTTGATCCTGCGTGATGACGCCACGCTCAACCAAGCGACGCCCGAACGTGCTATAACCGTAATTTGCCATGGCGAGAGACCTTTCCTGCTCACTAACAATCTAGCAGAGAATCGTCCAAAAGTCAATGTAAATAGTGCTATGTTCTGTTGATACACAAGGACTTACGGCTATGTCTGCCAACAATTTACTAAGTACAAAGCGTGGCGCCGAGATGAGAGAGACTTTGCGGTTGAGCCAGGACACACCTTCACCAGCGAAAACAAGGATTCCGCCCGCCCCGAGCCGGGCGACGCCTGCTCGACGCGGTCGGACAAGTCGATTCTCTCAACCGGACGCTCTATTCTCCCCCACAGCCGATGAAATGTCAAGACGAACGGCGGCACGCTCCCGGCGTGTTCGCGGTTACTCGCCCGGATATCTCACCGGTTTTCGTGGCGAGACGGTGGCGAAGGTTGCTATGTCGAGACGTATTCGAAGCCTCTTCCGACGACAGCGTGGCGGGTCACGTCGAGATCGAAAGGCGAGAAAAGTCTCGTCAGAGCGGCCCTATCCGCCATCGCAGTAGAAGAGCGGTGGGATATCCGGGCTGGGAGGTTCCCACCGGAGGGCGCATGATATAAATCCCGCAAAAAATAGTCAGTTTTCTGAACAGGCCAATGACGAAAACGAAGTCGCGGCGGATTTGGACGAAGCGCGTCAAGGACGACTCGGCCATCCATACAGCGCCGGCGATCATAGGCAACGCTAACAAGACGCCCATACCCACCGCGTACGCGCTGAATTCCATGGCCCGCCAGAAGGGCTCGGCCATGAACCAGGCCAGAACACAAGCGGCCATCAAGATGCCGCCCTGAAACGACACGCCCAGAATCCGCACAGCCTCGTGCTCATAGCATCGGATTCTTGCCGTTCTTTCGTTTCGATCAAAGCAGGTATCCGTCCGGAAGCAGGAGATCAATCTTCGGGGAATTCGTGGTCTTCGCGGTAAAGAAGATCATGAAACTTGCCGCGAAAGCCCCGCCTTCGCCCACAGCGTACTGCCCAGATGCATGGCTTCGAGCGCCTCCCGCACGAAGACTGCCGAAACACCCCGGCAAAGTGCGGCGAGTCGCTCAATTGTACATTATCGGAGAGTTGACGGATGCAGGCTCGTTAACCCCAGACACTCGCCGTCAACGAAAGGGGCCCTCCGCCCCCTCCGCGTCTCCGCGGCGATTCATTCCTTGCCCCGCGAGACGAGGAGGCCGCGAAAAGCTTCTTGCTTGGCGGCGGAATCGGGCTTGGCAACAGTGATATTATTTGCCGCGAGGGGAATTGTCGAAAATGTCTATGACAAAACTAAGCGTAAATCTGAATAAGGTGGCCCTACTCCGCAACGCGCGCGACGTAGGCTACCCCAGCGTGAGCAAAGCCGCGGCGACGTGCATTCGCGCAGGGTGCCATGGCATCACGGTTCACCCGCGTCCCGACGAACGCCATATCCGACGGTCGGATGCGCATGAACTCGTCCCCATCGTCGCCGACGTGGAGTTCAACATCGAAGGAAATCCTTTTCCCGAGTTCATGGAGCTCGTGCGCGAGGCGAAACCGACCCAATGCACACTAGTCCCAGACGACCCAGATCAGAACACCTCGGATCACGGTTGGGACTTGACCACCGAAAGCGGACGTGTCGGCCCGCTCGTCGAAGAACTCAACGGTTTGGGCATACGCGTCAGCCTGTTCCTCGATCCCGTCGAAGAGCAAGTCCGCCTGGCGGGGCAGCTTGGCGCCGACCGCATCGAACTGTACACCGAGCCCTACGCCTCCGCTTTCGCGGCGGGAAACTACGCGGAAACGCTGGCGCAATACACGCGCGCAGCGGAACTTGCTGCCGGACTGGGTCTAGGCACAAACGCGGGCCACGACCTAACGCTGGACAACCTTGGACCATTCCTCCGCACCGTGCCGCGAGTCGCGGAAGTATCCATCGGTCATGCGCTAATTTCCGACGCCTTGGATATGGGCTTGGACTCAGCCGTCAGGGCATATCTGGATGTACTGAAGGCTGCCGTCTAGACGCCAAGGCCAAGGCGATGAGGTGGAAACGCAAGGCCTATAGGAGTTACCATGGACGAATAGGTTCGCAGTGAAATTGGTAAAACCTAAAAGACTTAGCCGCTGCTAGCGACACCCAGGAGTTGGAGATAGACCGATGACATCGAAAAAGCCCGAAATCATTAACCCCGGAGGGATTGATTTCAACCTCAATATCGATCCACGGATCGTCGCCGTGGCGGCCGCGGTGGCCCTGATCGTCCTGTGGTTTTCGCTGGGCGGCCCGATCTACACCGTGGCCGCGGACGAGGAAGGGGTGGTATTGACCTTCGGAGGCTTCACGAAGACAACCCGTCCGGGACTTCATTTCAAGTGGCCTTGGCCGATCCAGACCGTTGAAAGGCCCTCAATCGCGGAAGTGAAACGCCTCGAGTTTGGTTATGAGACCGGATCGGACGGGCGGGCCAGGACGTTCACGGATCGCGGCGCAACTAATCTGCTCCATGAGGCGCAGATGCTCACCGGCGACGAAAACGTCGTCAATGTCTCGATGGCCGTGCAATACAAGATCAGCGATTCGTTCAAGTATCTGTTTAATTACCGGACGGAGCAGGAGGTGGAGTGGGCGCTCAAAGATATCGGCGAGGCCGCCCTCCGCCAGGCCGTCGGCGACCGGCCGATTGACCACGTTCTAACGACGCGGAAATCCGAGATCCAGAACAAGATTCACGAAAAAATGAAGGAGCTGGCTACCTTGTACGCATGCGGTGTCAGCATCGAGACGGTGCAACTCCAAGACGTGCGTCCCCCCCTCGAGGTGGCCCAGGCCTTTCTCGAAGTCGCGAGCGCCAGGGAAGAACGAGAGCGAATCACCAATGAGGCCCTCGGCTATAAGCAGGAACAATTGCCGCGGGCCGAGGGCGGGGCGCAACAGGCGGTGTTGAACGCCGAGGGCTACAGGGACGCGCGTATCGCGGAGGCCCGCGGGCAGGTGGCCCGTTTCACCGCCATGATACGCGAGTACGAAGCCGCGCCAGATGTGACGAGGACGCGGATGTACCTTGAGGCCATGTCTCAATTACTTGCGAAAGTGAAGCTGACCATCGTGGACGAAGAGGCGGGGATCATCAATATGAAAGCCATCGGCGGCGGAAAGCCAAGCCTGCCGGCAGGGGCGGCTCTATCGCAAAGCAACCCAGCGCCGAACCGGCAATAGGAGATTTATGATGAACAAGAACAACGCTTCGATAGCCGCCGCGGCCTTCGTCGGAATCCTGACCGTCGTACTCGCGCTCGGACAGCCCTTCTATATCGTGAATGAACGCGAACAAGTAGTCGTCACCCGTTTTGACCGACCCGTGCAGGTCATCGTGGGCGACTTCCGCGAAGATCTCGAGAACTGGAAAGCGGAGATCATCCAATCCGCGACGCGTACAAAGGAGAACAAAGGCGTACAGGACATTTCCGGGCTCCGCGTGGGCAATGGCGCGGGCCTCAAGCTCAAGTTGCCGTTCATCGACGCCGTCGAGACTTTTCCCGACACCTTGCTCGAGTACGACACCGCGCCCAGGGAAGTCGTGACCAAAGACAAAAAGACTCTCGTCGTCGATAATTTCGCGCGTTGGCGCATCGAGAACCCTCTGCTGTACCGTATCAGTGTGCAGGGAAGGGAAGACATCGCGCGGACCCGCCTGAACGAGGTGATCTACTCCGTAATGCAGGAGGAACTGGGGCGCAGCAATCTCATCGAAGTCATTCGTACCGAAAAGGAATTCACCGACTTCGGCGAGGAGGACGAGTTCCTTAACGATCCCTTGATGAGCACCACTATGCTCGAAGTGCTCAAACGGGGCCGCGACGAAATCATGTTGTCCGTCACGACACAGTCCAACAAGATTGCCCGGGAACGCTTTGGCATCAGCGTGATCGATGTGCGCATCAAACGCGCGGAACTGTTGGACGGAAACCTGCAAGCCGTCTTCCTGCGCATGAAAGCGGAACGCGAACGCATCTCGAAAGGCTATCGAAGCGAAGGAGAGAAAGAAGCGTCGATCATTCGTGGAAACACGGACAAGGAGGTCACCATCCTTCTGGCCGAAGCCGGTGCGGAAGCTGAAACAATTCGCGGCGAAGGCGACGCCCAGGCGTTGAAGATTTTCGCCGATGCTTTCGGGCAAGACCCAGAGCTGTACCGCTTTCTGCGAAGCCTTGAAGTCATCGGCGAATCGACCCCGCCGGGCAGCGAGTTGGTCATCGGGCTCGACTCAAGTATCTACAACCTACTGCAAACCGAAAAATAAAACCGGCGCAAGAGCCGGCAACCGCCAGCAAGACAGCTGACATATCCGGGTTAAGGAAGGGGTAAGGCGAAGGGCTTCGTTCCCACGGAGGGCCGCGGGAACGAGGGGTCGGTTCCCCTCGTGTTCGTTCAGCAACGGAGTTTCCGCTATGCTCCGCCGTCGGCCTCATTGGACGCGCGTGTTTCGATATGAAGGAGACCGAAACCGCATATGAACACCCATGTTGCCGCTCAGAACCCGGCCGCGGCCACCGTGGCGCCCCGCCGCTTTCTTGAGCGCCCCGCTCTGCCCGCGTTTCTCTTGGGGCTCATTACCTGCGTGCCCATCTACTACGCCCTTCACAGATGGCCACATCTGAACGACGATAGCTTCATCACCCTCACGTTCTCCAAGAACCTCGCGGCCGGGCGCGGCTTTGTCTACAACCACGGGGATCCTACGTTTGGCTCAACCACGCCGCTCCTGGTTATCGTTGGCGCAGCGCTGAAACTCGCCCTGCCATCGCTACCGTTGCATCTCAGTGTGACGGTATTCACGGCGCTTTGTTTGGGTGGAGTAGGCTGGGTTTTCTTTCTGTTTCGAAAGACGTTTTCGCTATCGGCCTGGACGGCCTTCTTGGTTGGCGCGTCCGTCATCCTCACATGCAGCCCCTTCTGGTTGGGCATGGAGGTCTACCTATTCCAATTCCTCCTGGTCCTCGCTTGCGCGTTGGCCTTCTCCAAACACTGCGGCGCCAGCGGCTTCGTTATCGGATTGCTCTACATGACCCGCGGCGAAGGATCCTTGTTGTTGCCGTGCCTTATGACAGCAGTCGGCGCGACGGCTTTTCTCGAGGAAGAGCGCGACCGCCGAAAGCTGCTCGATCCCCTGATTCGGATGGCACTCGGGGCCGCATGCGTAGCCATGGTCTGGACAACCTATGCCTATCTCACGTTTGGCCGCATCACTCCCAACACATTGAGCGCGAAACAAGCCTCCATGACGTTCTCCTCCATGACGTTCTTCACCAAATCGATGGCTTTTGGGAAAGGCTGGATCAACGGCTTGCAGTACCGCTTGCATCTGTGGGGTGACGGTTTCGGCGTTCCCCATGTTCTTCCCTGGCTCTTTCTCTTTCTTACCGCCGTTGGTTTCTATGATGCCGTACGCCATCGTCGACAGTGGCTCGTGTTTGTCATGTACATCCTCGTCTATATAGCGGGATACAGTCTTCTCGTCGTCGAATACTTCAAGTGGTACTCTTTGTCGATCATCTTTGTACTAACCCTTCTGATGGCATTGGGCTTGAGCTCTGTTGCGCGTTGGCTGTCGACAACGAAACGGATGCCCTCGATACCCGCCTACGCGCTGACCGTCCTACTCGTCTCCCTTGTCGTCCTTCCCGAAGCCTATCGCCAATCCAAGTCGCTCGCGTGGAATTGGAAAGACGAACGAGCGCCGACCTATCTCAAAGTCTGCCGATGGTTGCGAGAAAATACCGAGCCGGGTTCCAGTGTTTCGTTTGCGGAAGTCGGGTACTTAGGCTATTTCACCGACAACCAAATCATCGATACCGCCGGACTGGTCACGCCGGACATCATTCCATGGCTGGCAAGAAACGACCCCGTGACGGGATTTTGGAAACACAAACCCGACTATCACATTTGGATACAGGGCGACCCGATCTGGTCTCGAATCGTCAATCATCGCAATTTCGACAATTCGTACAAAGTCGCGGCCCGGATTGTCGGGCCGGAGCCGCGCGCCGTAATGTTCATCTATGAACGACGGGAGGAATAGTCAGTAACCACCAGCGAAGCTATCTACTGCCAACAACTCGTCACATCTGACAGAAGGCGAGCGACTTTGGCTACCGGAGAAGATTGCCGCAGTCGCTCTCGCTCCCTCGCAAAGACGGTTGAAGGTTCTATTTAGGACAGCAGTGCACTCCCATGGAAGACCGTGGGAACGAGACGACGTGGAATTGTCTTCAGTCCCGGCCCTTAGCGCGTGGCCAATCCACTTCTTTCACGTTCGGCTCACCCGGCAGCGAGACGCCAAACATTTCCACGAAACTCCCAAGGATTCGGTAGGTCAGACCCCAGATGTCGTAGCCCTCGTATCGTATGGATGGGAATTCCCGTTGGATGGGATCGCCTTGGTAGACATAGGGAGCGATGCGGGTGATGTCGGCTATGTGGTCGAGCGGGACCCATACCGTGGCCGCTACTTCGTAGTTGGGCGTCGGTTCGGGCGGCTCGGGGTGGTAGTAGACGAACGGGGACACCGATAGGCGGTGCGCGGTGAGGCGGCCGCCGGTGATGTCGTCGAGGCGTCCGATGCGCATGTCTTCGTGGAGCACGATGCCTACTTCTTCTTCGGTTTCGCGGATGGCTGCCGCGGCGAGGCTCGCGTCCGTTGGCTCCACCCGCCCGCCGGGCAGGGCCATGTGTCCGGACCATGGGTCGGTGGGATGCTCGGCGCGTTTTATGAAGAGGGCCTCGAGCTTAGCGCCGGGGCCGTCGCGCAGGATCATAGCTACGGAGGCCTTTCGTTCGGACTCGGCCGATGGCGCGGTGTTGGGCATGTGGGCCGCGAGAGCCGCGCGGATGGAACCGAGGCCCATTGCTGGGGCGCCTGGTGTGGGTGCGGACACGGTCTTTCCCTTTGGCAGGTAAATGCGTTACGGCACGGAATGTGTAGTTTAGCTGAGGCTCGGTGTGGGCGCAACTTTGCGAACGGCGAGATAGCCGGGCTAAGAAAGTCGATACCGAGACGAACGCAAAACCAAAGATAGACATATCGCCGCTATGGTTTCCGAACGCTGGTCTTCTTTTCGCGTTCGATGGCCTCCTGCATCGGGTTCTTTTCGGGATCCTCTTTGGGTTTGACGTCGAAGCGTTTCTCCTGAATCCGGCGAGGGGAATGGTTATTCTCGTGATTGATGTCCCCGGTTTCGCGCAGCGGATCGACCTCGTTGCTTTCGATCTCCTTTTCGGTGATGATCATCTTGGAAACCGCCGCGTTGCTGTACCGCCAAATCTTAGCCGGAAGGTGGACAGTCTCCGCGCTGCCATCGGTGTAGTTGGCCTTCAAGATGATCGGCATGACCAGGCCGCCCAGGTTCTCGAATTCGGCGATATAGAAGTTACGGGACAGGTCGGGGAGGTCCCTCTCGCGGCCGGTCAATTTCTCGAACATCTCATGATAGTCGTCGCGCGCGTCGTCGAATACCTCGAACTCGTCAAACTCGTCGTAGAAGTCGGCTAACTCGGGATGGGCTTCGACGCGCTTCTCGGCATCCGCGTTGCACAGGCGCGTGATTTCGTCCGGTTCGTCTTCTTCCTCGGCCCGGTCCACTTCGCGATCGACACCTGGATTGCCAGAGTTCTTCGTGTGTCGTGTCAATGCCTCGACGGAGACATTGGTGCTGTCC
>CAYNZS010000070.1:0-16616 GCA_964401695.1 uncultured Nitrospirales bacterium | reverse complement strand
GCGGGATGTAGCCGGGGGATGAGTGAAGCGATTCCCCAGGTAAGCGTTTCTCCATACGAACTTCTCCGAAGGAGATGCGGCGATTCCCAACCGGCGGATCGCCCAGTCCATTTCCAGAGCGTCTCGGGGCTGTAATCGGTGTCGCGGGTCTTTGGCAAGGCGGCGAATCTTGTTTCGAATCTCTCTGACGCCGTATCTCCTTCGGAGATATATCGGGTGCTCAAGTTGACCGGGGAAATTGCTAGGTTCATTCCAGGCCACAGCCCGTGTCCCTTCGGGGCAAATCCTGTCTGCGTTATCTGATCGAATATTCCGGAGTGGGTTCCCAAAGCAGTCCACAACCGCCATAAACTCCAGTGGCCAAAATGCTGCGTTCGCTCCTATCGACAGGGCTTCTCCCAAATGCCGGAAATTCTACTTCTCCGCCGTTTTCAGCCCTTGAGGTACTAAGCGCTGGAGCCTCCGTCCAAGACGATCGTGGATCCGGTCGCGTAGCAGGACGCTTCCGACGCGAAGTAGACTGCCGCGCCCGCGATGTCCTTGGGTTGCCCGTAGCACCGCAGCGGCGTTCGCGCAATGACCGCGGCCTTCTTAGCGTCGTCGGAGATAAGAGTGTTGGCGAAGTAGGTCTCGACTACGCCCGGCGCGATGGCGTTTACCCGGATGCCCTCCGGTCCTAATTCTTTGGCGAAGCCTTTGGTCATATTCAGAACCGCGGCCTTGGTCAACGCGTAGGTCACTTCGTTGGGGCCGGGGCGCAGGCCTGCGACCGAGGCCATGTTGATGACCGAGCCGCCGCCATTCTCCCGCATCATTCTTGCGCCGCGTTGGATCATGAGGAAGTAGCCCGTGAGATTTACTTCGAGAGTTTTGTCGAATGCCTTTTCCGGAGTATCGATGGCCGGTCCAAAATACGGATTCGTGGCCGCATTATTCACCAGGATATCGAGGCGGCCGTACTCTTGCTTCACGCGCGCGAACAGGGCGTCCATTTCGTCCGACTTTCCGCCATGGCAGGCCACGGCGCTGCACGCCCCTCCCGCGCTATTGATAGCGTCCGCAACTTTATCCAGGTCTGCTTGCTTGCGGGACGATACGACCACTTTCGCGCCGTGTTCTGCAAAGGCTTTCGCTATGGACTCGCCAATGCCACGGCTCGCCCCAGTTACAATGGCGACTTTATCGGTGAGGCTGAAATCAACTTCCGGCATTTCGTTTCTCCTTCGATGTGAATGCTCTGGCTAACAATCTGACAATCTTACACCGTTGCCGATGCGCCCGGCTAGCTAATCGAGGGGGGAGTAGCTGCGGCGACCGGTTCGGGACTGGCCAGACATGGCGGGGGTACGGTGTCCCTGCACCGACCAACGACTACGCGTTACCTCCTAAGGCAGTAGCCTGTGCGGGAACACCGCACACAGGGTTCTGTACGGGGGCCGCCCAAAAGGGCGGCTCCTACTGTGATGAGCGCCAGATCAGCCGCCAGACCACAGCCACGGCGGCAATTCCCTTTCTGGGATGCGTTCGACGGTCACATTCAAGAGGCCTGCCGTGGGATGCAACGCGCGCATGGCAGCCCGGGAAAGATCGATCAGCCGGCCCTTTACATAGGGGCCGCGATCGTTGAGTCGGCAGACCACGCGCCGACCGTTCTCTGCCGTTACGCGGTAATACGCTCCAAATTCGCCTTCCAGCATCGCGCAGGTAAGGGCGCCGTCGTCCATCGCCTCACCTGAGGCCGTCAGAGGGCTGCTGCTCGCGACGGTATAGTACGAAGCAATTCCTTCCTCGACAGGCACGATGGGTTGTTGCGAATACAGCACAATAGCCAAAACTTCCAACATGATTTACAGCGCTCCAAGGGGATCTCTGACTGGTCGAGTGAACCGAATCGAGGGTCTGGCTAGGGGTAAATCCGCAGAATTCACCCGTTAAATCCACAACTCCACTTCCATCCAGAGCAAAGAGGATGCCAAGCGTTCTTCCGGACGAAACCAACAAAATTCGAGTTTCGATAGTGGTCTTGCGGCGAGTCCGCAGTATCGCCGTTACTTCCATGCGGCACTTATTTACCAGAGATGAAAGACTTTCCGCGCTCCAAACGCAGCATTCGGGCTAATCGACAAGAAACCTTCGCAGATACTCCAACGCCGCCACGCTGGTCCACAGTTGCGTACGCGCGTCGCGCCGCGCCCTGCGGTTGATCTCCCAGTCGGTCACGCCATCCGGATGCACGAAAACGACAGCCGTGCTCCGGTTGCGAAGGTCCGACACCACAGCCAAACCGCAGGAAGCCGAGGATTCTACCATACTTTGACGTGCCCATTCCACTCCGGCTTCCTTCGCGTCCACCATCGCCGCCGCATCGATAGGATAGACCCGGCCCCCCGCCAGACACCCCGCCCCCGCCGCGGCGAGCCGCTGGCATATCATTCCACCCGAACTCGATTCGGCGACCGCCAGTGTCCACCCGCGATCCGCGAACAGCGCATCCACGACGGTCTCGATCGTATCGTCGTTCGTCCCCATGATGAGTCCGGGCAGCCGTTCGCGCACCGCCGCGTCCACGGGATCGATAAGGGCGTTCGCTTCTTCGACGGTATCGGCCCGCGCGGAAATTCGAATGCGCACGTGTTCCGGATTCGCCAACACACCGATTTTCGGATTCTCGCTGCTACTCATGAGATCGCCCATGGCGGCGTCCACGCGCGACTCGCCGTAGCCGCACACTTTCAACACGCGGTAATGGATCACCGCGCCCAAGTCGAACTGTTCGCGCAGATAGGGGAGGATGCTGTCATCGAGCATCGCCTTCAATTCATGGGGTACGCCCGGCATGCAAACGACGATGCCCTTCTCTCCCGCAACGATCAGGCCCGGCGCCGTGCCATTCGGATTTTCGACGACCAGCGCGCCCTCCGGTGCGAAAGCCTGCTTCTTATTGTTCTCGGTGATCTTGTATCCGCCGCGTGAGAACATCATTTCGATATGCGCGTAGATTTCGTGATGATACTCGAGCGGCCGCCCCATCACCTCTGCCACACATTCGCGCGTCAAGTCATCCTCGGTCGGTCCGAGGCCACCGGAACAGAGGACCACGTCCGACCGGTTAAGCGCACCGTTCAAGGCATCGACAATCCGCTCCGTGTTATCGCCTATGGTGGTCTTCTGATAGAGATTGATTCCGTTGTCCGCCAAGACCCGCGCCATATGCGTCGCGTTCGTGTCCTCGATCTGCCCCAGCAACAACTCCGTGCCAATCATGAGAATTTCTGCTTGCATCGATTGTTTCCCTTTCCATAAAGAATCCGGGGATTATAGCCCGTATCGAACAGGAAAAGCGTACCTCGTTCGCGCCGAGAGGGTCCCCGGGCAAAAGAGTGTCCTTGGGCTGGCGTGTTGGCCTATTGCGGGAAGTGTGCCAGTGGGGTATTGTCAATGAAGCTTCCTTTTCCAGTGAGGTATTCGAGCTAGTTCCTGAATTCAGTCCCCTGGCAAACGAAGGATTTTGCTCTCGAGACGCGTTTCGAAAGGCGCACGAAGAGCGGGAAGGACAAGCCATGGGAAGAGCGGCGGAATGAACGATAGGCTCGATGGCTTGAGGAGAGAAGAGCTGCCAAAGTTGCCACCCGACTTTCAGACGCAGGTCGAGGCGTGGGTGCGGCCGATAATGAAACGGCGACGCGTGGTCCGCCGCGTGACCGTGTCGACTCATCTCACCAACAAGGACGTGATGACTCGGAACGTGGCCCACTCGTGCCTGAAGGGGATCCTGGGGACCGAGATAGAATGGGAGAGTATGGCCCTGGCCGGGATGCAGCCCGAGGCCGTGCGGCGATTGCGCGCTGAGGTGGAAGCGTTTATCGCTGCTGACACGATTCCCAGCCACTAACCCGGCGCTTGCATCACGGAGAGCCGTCCTTGGCGCGGCGCTGCTTGCTTGTGTTGATCCAACGCTGACCTTGGGAGAGCAGGGCGGCAAGGACGGGGCCGGGCAAGAAGGAGAGTCCTAGCATCAACATTGCTTGCCACGGCGGGGATCCGGTCAACATGCATTTCCAGAGGGAACGGCGGAAGGGCTCGCCAAATAGAAAAAGATTCGTTCGCGCTTGCTGGTAATGGAGGAAGGCTTTGCGCCGCTTAAGTTCGTCCGGCGTCAGGATTCCTTTTCGCTCGTAGACCTCGGTGAGAATCCAGCCGGTGGCGTTGTCGGCGGTTACCGTTGATAGGCCCAGCGACGGGTTTTCGAGCGAAGACATGCGGTAGTGGGCCAGGATTTCGCGCTGACGGTGTATTTGAAATTGCGTGACGAGCCGGGCGAAGTATTCCGCGTCTTCGAGCGAGGACAATCGCGGATCTTCGTCCATGCCTCCCAGTGCCTCGTAGCAATTCTTGCGGAAGAGGATGGTCAAGGTAAAGAACGGTATGCCGTCGATGACATCGGAGCGTTGGCAGATGGGGGCCGTCTTCATGCGGTAGACGTCGCGGCGGATGCGCTCGGCATCGTCAAAGCAATCGAAACGAGCGGCTGGTCTTCTCGGCTATTCACGGTCGGGTGTGGACAGCTCCTTGGGGGTTCGGGTCGCGTGGCCAGCGCGCGTTTGGACGCTCGGCCATCCGCCATGATATCATGGCGGCTCTCCGGGTGTGTTCCTTCATGCGGGGCGCACTCCCTACCTGGCCTCAACCCCGCACCGAAAGCGAGGTGGTATGTCCTACGTGAATCTGATTACGGGTGGCGCCGGGTTTATCGGCTCCCATCTGTGCGACCGCCTCCTGGAACGGGGCGAGCAGGTGCTCTGCCTTGACAATTTTTTTACGGGCCGCAAGGAATTCATCCAGCACCATCTGGACGATCCCAACTTCGAGTTGATCCGCCACGACGTCATCGAGCCTATTCGCGTGGAGGTGGATCGTATTTACAACCTGGCCTGTCCCGCGTCGCCGGTCCACTACCAGTATAACCCTATTAAGACGGTGAAAACCAATGTCATGGGAGCGCTCAATACGCTTGGACTCGCCAAACGCGTGAAAGCGCGGATTCTCCAGGCTTCCACCTCCGAAGTATATGGTGACCCGGAGATTCATCCCCAGGTGGAGTCATACTGGGGAAACGTGAATCCCATCGGGACGCGCGGTTGCTACGACGAAGGGAAGCGCGTGGCGGAGACGCTCTTCTTCGACTACCACCGGCAAAATGGCGTGGACATACGCGTGGTTCGGATCTTCAATACCTACGGCCCGCGGATGCTGGTCAACGATGGCCGTGTCGTCTCCAATTTCGTCGTGCAGGCTTTGCGCGGCGAACCCATCACCATCTTCGGCGAGGGCGATCAGACGCGCTCGTTCTGCTTCGTAAGCGATTTGGTGGAAGGGATGGTTCGTATGATGGACACCGGCGAATTCACCGGCCCCGTGAATCTCGGCAACCCCGGTGAATTTGCCATGATCGAGCTGGCGAATCTGGTGCTCGAACTGACGGGTAGCAACTCTCCACTCGAACATAAGCCGCTGCCGGCCGATGACCCCACGCGGCGCAAGCCCGACATCACGGTCGCGAGGGATAAATTGGGTTGGGAGCCAACAGTTCCCTTGCGCGAAGGGCTTCAGAAGGCCATCGATTATTTCGCTACGGCCATTTAGCAGTTACGCAACCAATCCCCTTGCTTCCCTCCCTTTCCGGGAGGGGAACTCGATTCGGAACCTTGTGCGATCACCCGGCTTGAGAGGCTGGCTCCGCAGATTTAACGGCACCGGATTCAGTCAGTTTCGTGATGGTCTCGTCGTCGTAACCGAGAAGATCCTTCAGGTAGTGATCGGTGTGCTCGCCCAATTTCGGTGCGCGCTTGTCTACCGAACCCGGCGTTTTGGACAGCCCAATCGGAATGCCGCTCACGGGAACGTTCTCCAAGCCGGGATGCTCCAAGTCGCAATACTCGAGCATGCGCCTGTATTGCACCTGCGGGTCCGAGGAGACCTGCGCGGTCGAGCGATATTCGCCGCAGGGGATTCGGTTTTCTTCCATGATTTCTACGACTTCCTCGACGCTATACTCGGCCATCCACGCCGCAACGTGCGGATCTATTTCGTCGCGCCGCTCGAAACGCTCCAAGTCGTCTGCGTAATTGGGGTTTTCCAGAAACTCCGCTTTGCCTATGACCCTCATCAGATTTCGCCACATCCCCTCCATAGTCGTTGCGATATAGACATAACCGCCGTCCTTGCACTTGTACAGATCCGTCGGACCGTAGTAGCAAGTGCGGTTCCCGATGCGTGGCCGCTCGCGGCCAAGCACATCCGCTTCCGCAATAAATGGGGCGGCAAAGCTCACGGCTGTTTGTAGCAGCGCGCAATCCACCATCTGCCCTTCGCCCGTGGCATCACGGTGCCGGAGCGCCAAGAGGATGCCGATGGTCGTGCATAAAGCTGTGCTGTAGTCCACCCAGGGCAGCGCCGAGCGCGTAGGTGGATTATCGGGGTAACCCGACAGGGCGGCCACGCCCGAAAAGAACTGCGCAATTTGGTCGAATCCGACGCGTTCGGAGTAAGGACCATCCGACCCGTAGCAGGAGACGCCCGCATAGACGATATCCGGCTTGAGGGCCTTCATGTCATCGTAGCCGAGATTGAAGGCCTTCACCGCGCCTGGGCTGAAATTGTGGAGAAACACGTCCGACACCTTCACCAGATCCTCAAGAACTTTGCGCGCTCCGGGATCGTCCTTTCTCAAGACGTTTAACGATAGGCCCTGCTTGTTGCGCGCGTAACTTTGGTAGCTAAGGTTTTCGCCGTTCGGCGCCGTGAGGCCGACACGGCGGTCCTCTTCGCCCTTAGGCCGGTCGATGCGAATCACCTCCGCGCCCATGTCCGCAAGGATCATCCCGCAATACGGCGCCGCAATAAATCGCCCGAAGTCTAACACGCGGACGCCTTCCAATACCTTAGTCATCTCCACTCCCTTCACCGGACGCCGCGGACTCAGGCCCACCGCCTCCGATTCCTGTGTTCAAAGTTGCCGTTACTGTTCGTTTTTTGCCACGAAGGGCGCGAAGAGCGCGAGGGACCGCTCCCCGCAACCATAGTGAAACCTTCGTGTCTTTCGTGGTGAGATACTAGTCGTCGATATACCCTTCGATCAACTGATGAGCGGGGCCGCCATGGAGGTTCTCTTCGAGGATAGACCGTATGCATTCCCACGGAGAAGCATAGGAGCGGGCAAAGTTGACCGCGAGGCGCGTCAAATGGAAGTACGCCCTTGCAGCGCGTGGGTGAGGGTGGCGTCGTCGGCGAATTCGAGGCCGCCGCCCATGGGGACGCCGTGGGCGATGCGACTGACTTTCACTCGCTCGCCGTCTATTTGCCTGGAGAGGTACATGGCGGTGGCTTCGCCCTCCGCGGTCGCGTTGGTAGCGGCGATTACCTCGCGCACTTCGTCGTCTTGGATTCGCTTGTAGAGCCGGTCGAGTTGGAGTTCGCTTGGACCGACGCCTTCGAGCGGGTTGAGGGTGCCGTGAAGCACATGGTATCGGCCCTTGAAGGCTCCCCCTTTCTCGATGGCCATGGCCCCCGCGGGCCGTTCGACGACGCATATGATCGAGGCGTCGCGCTGCTCGTCGGAACAGATCGCGCAAGGGTCCAGGTCGGTGAGGTTTTGGCAGACGGAGCAGGTCGTGATCTTTTCTCGGGCCTCTTGGACGGCTTCGCTAAGGAGTGCGGCTTCGTCGGCCGGCGCGGTCAGCACGTGAAGGGCGAGGCGCTCTGCCGTCCGCTTTCCGATGCCCGGCAGCCTGCGGAGAGCTTCGACGAGGCGCTGGACAGCGGGCGTGTCGAGGACCATCTCAGGACTCGGCCGCTTCGGACTGGGGGATTGGAGATTCGGCTGGTTCCGCAAGGATCTGCTTGCGCACCTCTTGCCATTCTTCGAGCTTTTCTTGCCGGGTGATCAAGTCGAGTCGTTGCGGGAAGAAGATTCCATCGAGATGATCGTATTCGTGCTGGATGATGCGGGCGAGAAAATCCTGGGCCTCGAATTCGAGGAGCTCGCCGCGGACGCCACGCGCCTTCACATTGACGACGATCGCTCGGCGCACCATGGCGAAGATGTGGGGCACGCTCAGGCATCCCTCCTCGCCTTCTTCGCGGTCGTCGGACAGCTCGATCTCGGGGTTGACGAGGCACATTTCCGGTCCCTCCGGCTCGCGCAGAACAAAGATCCGCTTGCTCTGTCCGACTTGAGGACCCGCGAGGCCAACGCCCTGATACGCGTCCATTGTCTCGAGCATATCGTCCGCCAACCGGGCGAGAGCGCCGTCGAAAGTATCGACAGGGAGGGCCTTTTTCGTGAGGGGAACGTCTGGATAGAGTACGACTTGCAGCACACCCATGAGAAACATCCTTTACCGATCCAAAGTGTAGCATAAGCCGTGGCGAACGGCAAAAGGACGAGTCAGAGAACGGACCTGGTGGTGTGATTCGGATTGATAGGAGATTATCTTTTTGCTTGCTAATGTTGAGTCTTCCGGTCGAAGAGATCCTTCACTTCGTTTAGGATGACGTGAAGGGAGTTGGCTTTCCCGAACAGATAATGGCCGCCAATTGCGAATCGGTCCACTAGTGTATTCACTTATGCTGTTTTCATCTTATCCGCCATGTTGAGCGAAGCGAAGTACCTCGATTTCATCGGGCTTCTGGCGCATCCAGATCCTTCACCTCGTTCAGGTGACAGAAAACACAGGTTCTGCGTTGCCTTCGAAAGCTGCGCCAATTGTGAGTCGATACACTCGAAAAGAAAGATGACAAGCGACAGATCCGTAGTGTAGATTGACTTGGAAACCCCAACGGGAAAGGAGACTCGGTCGTGAACGTTATACAGATAATAACCGATACGCTTCGGCGTGACCATCTTGGTTGCTATGGCCACCCCTACATCCAGACGCCGTCGTTGGATGCCCTTGCCGCCCGATCGGTTCGTTTCGATCGCTACTATATTGCGAGCTTCCCGACGATGCCGTCTCGTGCCGACTATCTTACCGGCCGATTCACGGGTACCATTTTCCGCGGTTGGGCGCCGTTGCCGGAAGATCTAGTGACACTTCCTCAGATTCTCAGCTCACAGTCCGGAGACTACGGCGGCCTAACGGGCGGCATCCATGCCCGCCACAGCCTTGACGACACGAGCCGTCACTCCGCGGCGATTGTCGATACGCCCTTCTACCTGCGTCAGAGTTTCAACTATGACCGGGGCTTCTCGACCTTCATTGAGGTCCCAGGGCAGCCGGGGCAAGGCTTTGAATGGGAGGCGCGCGACGTCCGCAGGAATTGGCGTTTCGAGTCTGACCGCTTCGCGCCCCAGACCTTCACCAAGGCGATGCAGTGGTTGGAACACCATTACAAAGAAGATTTCTTTCTCTATATCGACGTCTGGGATCCGCACGAGCCCTGGGACGCCCCCGATTTCTACACGGAACTCTATTGGCCGGAGGATGCCGGTGAGGTGGTCATGCCTCGCTCGCGCCATTGGATGGAGGGCATACCGCTAAGTGGAGAGGACATCGAAAAGGCCCACGCGTTTTACTGCGGCGAAGTCACGATGGTTGATACCTGGCTGGGCCACTTCATGAGACGCCTCGAAAACATGAACCTGATGGACAAGACGGCCATCTTGTTTACTAGCGACCATGGGACGTATCACGGAGAGCACGGGGGGCGCTTCGGCAAACACACCCGCGTCAAGCCCGACGACGATGAGGTTGGTTTCGGCTTCTGCCCCCTCTACGAGGAGGTGGCTTCCTCGCCCCTTCTCGTTTATGTGCCCGATATTGCGCCGGGAGAATACAGCGGCCTGGCTTCGGCCATTGACCTGGCGCCAACCGTTTTGGACATCCTTGGACATGAGACTCCATCTTTCATGGATGGACGCTCCTTACTGCCGGCTATGAAGGATTCTTCTGTGGCCGGTCGCGAGTATGCAATTAGCGCGGCCCCGTTCCGAACCAGCGGCAGCCCGTTGAAATGGGTTGGCGACCAAATGTACTTCAAGACGGAAGATTCTTCCGTTACCGTGACCACCGATGAGTGGTCGCTCATCTATAGCGTTGAACCGGGAGTGTCGGAACTGTACCACCTTGCCTCAGACCCCAAACAAGAGAAGAACGTAATCAACGAGCGTCAAGAGATGGCCAAAGAGCTTCACCAGATATTCGTCAAGTTCATGGATGAGCGCAATGTCTCGCCAGAACTGCGCGATCCACGTTCGGAACTGAGATTATAGACGTCAGGAAGGAGTACACCATCCCAATAGCGGGAGTTGACTGGAAACCCCACTCGAAGCGGGCCAGGTCTAGCTCCTCGACCCTTTCGCGAGCCGAGAGAATCCATCGCAACAATCAAAGGTCGATATCGAAGTAGGTTGCAGCGAAGTCGACGGCATCGACCGATAATTCGCTGACTTCTTCCATCCCGCCCGTTGTGCGAGGCAATGTGGACATCTTGGGGACCGCCGTGCCAGAAGGCATAGTTATCTGTTCAACTTCCTTCCACTCGCCGTTGTGCGAGAGAACGTGGAAATCTTGAGGGCCACCGGGCCCGAGGGCATGTCTCTGAGTTCGTATACGCCCCCGTGCTCGATTCGGGACGTAGCAGGTCCTACACTTTTTCACCGCCACCCGCTTTACTTCTCAACTGCCGTTTACACTTTGAGGTGCAACTTTGCGTGTTCCTTATCTTGTTCGGCAGTTTTCAGGAAGATGGCTGAGATTTGTTCATATCCTTCCTTCTTGGCCACCGAAGCGAAGTAGGTGTACTTGTTCCAGGCCTGCGACTCGTCCGCAAATGCTGCCAGCAGGTTTTTTCCGTCTTGCTTCCTTTTGTGAGATTGTGTAAGTTGTCGTTAGCCTGAAGGGCGCGCCTGCTCCGTTACTCTTGGTTCATATTGAATTGTGAGGGCCCGCGCTGCGTGCGCGTGATTTCGCCGGCCCATCCTCGATGACGCGTGGCATCGGCACGGTGTCTACAGCGTCCAACCATCGCGATATGGGTAATGGAGATACTGGTTGGCGTTGGGATGATTGGGGAACGTTGCGTACTCGGGATCCCACTGTAATTCAGTGCCCATCATGCGCTGCGCGATGCTTCCCAGGATCGCGATTTCGGTTAACTCCGCACCGCCGTCAAAGGGCGAGTTAACCGAATCCCATCCCTTGCACGCTCGGAGCCAGTCCCGATGGTGCGCGAGGTTGTCGGGCATGCGTGTACCCCTTGGGTCGGGCACTTTTGCGCGATCCCCCATGTATTCGTTCATCTTGGCCTCGGGGATTATGCGCCATTCCGCGGCCCCGTGCGAACCGTACACGATTTTCCCCTTGTCGCCGACGACAAGCCCGCCGACCGGTGGGCCGCCCCGGGCACCACTTGGGATGACCGCTTCTCCGTCATTCAGTTCTTCGGGGCGCGGGAAGGTGTAGCGCTCGCCGTCGTACCAGTACATCGTTACCGGTGGCCGTTCGCCCCTCGCCGGAAATTCGAATTGAATCTTCGAGGATTGCGGGAAGGTATCGCCGTGTTCCTCGGGATCGTATCCCTCGGCTTCCGCCACGATTGAAGTGGGCACGCCCAAATCCAGAGCGGCGAACACCGGATCCACGACGTGGCAGATGAAATCGCCGATCACTCCTGTCGAGAACGGTCTCAAGCACCGCCACATCAAGGGATGGAAGCGGGGGTTGTACTTGCGGCAGGGAGCAGGGCCGAGCCACAGATCCCAATCCAGCGATTCCGGCACGGCGTGGTCGTCGCCGAAGGTCGGGAGTTCGTCGATTGCGCTGAAATCAAAGCCGTCCACGACCACATGCGCCTCTCGGACCTCCCCGATGGCGCCGGACCATATGCACTCGCAGAACTCGCGATGCGATTCGTACGAACGGCCTTGGTTGCCCAGTTGGGCGGCCACCTTGTACTCGCGCGCGGCCTCCTTCATCTTCCGCAGTTCGTAAATGGTATGGGCCAACGGCTTCTCGCAGTAGACGTGCTTTCCAAGCTCCATCGCGGCTATCGAAATCATGGCGTGCGTATGATTAGGGGTCGCCACGATGACCCCGTCGATCCCCTTCTCTTTCTCCAACAGCAGGCGGTAGTCCTTGTACAGCGCCGCGCCGGGAAACTCCTTGCGATAGCGCGCCAATCGTGTCTCGTCCACATCGCACAACGCGGCGATTCTCGCGCCCGCCTTGCTCGCGGACCGAGTGTCGATTCCGCCCATCACACCCACGCCAATGACCGCCACGTTGATCGTATCGCTCGGTGGGGCGGAGTTCCGGGCGATTTCCTCGTTCGACTTACTCATTAGGCTCTCCTCGATTGAACGATTCTATCTGATGCATTGAACGCATCAGGTTGGTTGACGTTCTCAAACTACGGTGTAAGGACGGGAAGATCCCCATTCGGCGGCGATTTGAGGCAACCAATCTTCAAGCCCTTTGGCCATATAAAAGCACGGGTCGAGCAGTTCGTTCCTGGGGGAGATGACCCCGTCGTCAACTGCTTGCGCCGCCAAGGGCGTGTTTGGATAGATGCGTATGCCCACCGTAATCTTCAAGAGGTCAAGATTCAAGGAATCTGCAACCTCGAAGCTCTTCGCCACCGTCGCCTTCGTCTCTCCGGGGCCTCCTAACAGCAAGAATCCCATCCGCTGAATCCCGTGTTCGGCGAACAATCCTGAGACTCTCCGGACTTCGTCCACGGTGAAGGCCTTGCCTAGGCTCTTCAGGATGGATGCCGAGCCGCTTTCGAAGCCTAGCCCGGCCTGTGAGCAGCCGGCTTTGGCCATGAGGTCCACCAACCCTTCGTCGACCCATTTCGGATACACGATGGCCTGCCACTGTATGCCGAGATCGCAATCAATGAGCTTGCGGCAGAGCTCTTTGGCGTAACGCAGCGGAAGATTGAATACATTGTCGACAAAGAAGAAACGGTCGAAGCCCTCGTCCACCCAGTGGCCGATCCAATCGACAACGACATCTACGGAGCGCTGCCGCATCACCGCCCCTTCGATGTCCGGGGTCGAGCAGTAGCTGCATTTCATAGGACAACCACGCCGGGTTTGAACTGGTATCCAGGGCTCCTCGTCTTTTTGCGCGGATGGGCACAACAGGGAAATATCGGGCAAAGGAAAAGAGTCCAGGTCATCGGTGAAGAGCCTCTCGTGCCGAACGCCGATGCCAGGCAGGCACAGCCCCGGCACTTTGGACGGGTCACCGCCTTTGGCCAATAACTCGATCAGCGCCGGAAAAACGGCCTCCCCTTCGCCTTGGATTCCCATGTCCGCGTGCAGATACTCCAAAGCGCTCTGCGGGAAGATGCTGTATCCCGCGCCGCCCAGAACAGTCGGAGCGTCGGAGAACCCCCGGCATAGGGATACAACATCCCTCGCCAGGTCCAGAAGGAACGTGCGGGTCGCCATGGCTTGGTCGTCAATGTTGCGCACCGATATGCCAATGACATCCGGCCGGGATTCCCTAACCGCTTCATTGAGGACCGCGCCGGGATCCGCTTCACTCTTCAGATCGACCAGCATGACTTCATGACCGGCCGCTCGCGTGGCGGCCGCCACGTAAGCCAGTCCCAGGGGCTGGACGGGTCTGTTTATCTGATTGGTATTGGGGGAGACAAGAAGAACGTTCATAAAGTCACCTCGCGTTCGACGCCCTCTTGCCCCCAGCGCTCAATCCTGTGGACCACATCGATCCTAACCCGGCATAGCCGGAACCAAAATTGGAAGAAGGACAGGCGCCTTCCCGGATAATGGAGCTACTGCAAAGTGTGGACTTCATCGAAGGAGATTCCTGTAATGGGATATTTTATCAGTATGCACGGTGAGAAGATAGTGGGTGTGTTGAAGGGATGGGATCGATTGTCGTTTCGGGATACTCTGGGACGTGGCGTCCCCATTCGCTGTCGGGAATGGGATATCACCTGAATGTGGTTCGGGTGTTGCTCAAGGGTTTTGCCACGCATCCCAAGGGGATGATGGAGAAGAGGGAACAGACACGTTTCCGCCCGTGCCTCGTTGCGCTTGCATCTACTCTTGAAAGAGTCCAAAATTCCCTCTTTTGCTCAGTTGTTTTCTTGATGATTTTTCCTTATCCCCGTTTCCAGGGTAGTGGGTCGGTTATCGCGATGACAAGCAGTTATGTGATTCTCGACTTTTGCCGGTAGCGTCAAATAAGGGAGACCATCGAATGGGCGGTTGCGGTTCACCATACAAAACCATTGTCCGATTCGCGGTGCTGGTTGCTGGCATGACGATTTTCGGGTCGGCGGCGCTCGCGCACGGAGTCTCCGATGCGGATCAGGCGGCGATGGTGGACGGGAGCAACTGGGACTTCGTCGGGCTCGGCGCACAGCACATGGTCACTGGATACGATCACCTGTTGTTCCTGTTCGGCGTCATGTTCTTTCTTACGCGCTTCGGCGAGATTGTGAAGTTCGTCACGGCGTTTACCGCAGGCCACACGATCACGCTTATCGGCGCGACCTACGCCGGATTGCAGGCCAACTATTTTCTGGTGGACGCGGTCATCGCGTGCACCGTCGCCTACAAGGGCTTCGACAATCTCAACGGTTTCCAGAAGTATCTGAACGTAAATTCTCCCAATCTCGTCGGAGCCGTCTTCGTCTTCGGTCTGATTCACGGCTTCGGCCTGTCCACGCGCCTGCAGCAACTCCCTATCCTGGGCGATGGGTTGCTTCTGCGAATCGTCTCCTTCAACGTCGGTGTCGAGTTGGGTCAGATCGCCGCTCTCGCGGTGATGCTTGTCGCGCTCTCGATATGGCGACACACCCCGGCGTTCACGAAATTCAGCGGGCTGGCGAATTCGGGATTGATCGTCGCCGGCGCCCTGCTCCTCTTGATGCAGCTTCACGGATATTCCCATACCGAATACCCCAACGAGTTCGGTTTTCCCGATGAGATCCACGCGCACACGCATGAACACGAACCGGATGCAGCGGGAGCAGGGGCTGCGCCCGAAGGAGAGCACGCTCACGCGGACGGATCGACGCATGCCGACCACGACGATGGGGAGCCGCGTTTCGATGCGGAAGGGTTTATTATCGAGCCGGCGCCAGGGCACGCTCAGTAAAGAATCGGCTCTGCTGGGGAAGCATCTTCTCGTCTTCTCGTTCTCACGCTCCTCCGTGGGAATGGATGGGTCGCGCCCTGAAGGGCCTATTGATCGGTCTTCGTGCAAATCGATATGATGACGGAAGCTATCGTCGGCTGACGCTAGAACGGGCCGGCCAGAGAAATTGCGAACGACATAAGAACCGGGAAAGACAACTCTACACGCAGGAAGGGAAAGACATGGGCCAATTCAGCAGTGTGACAAAAGACAACCACATCATGACCGTCACGATGGAGAGGCCCGAACGGCTCAACGCCATGCACCCGCCGGGCAACGCGGAGCTAGGCAAAGTATTCGACGACTTCGCGGAGGACCCCGATATGTGGGTGGCCATCATTACGGGCGCCGGCCGAGGATTCAGCGCGGGCAATGACTTGCGGCATCAGGCTGAAGGCGGCGAGGGCGCGCCGGTGCCGCGCGGGTTCGGCGGCCTGAGTTCGCGTTTCGACCTAACGAAGCCCGTGATCGCGGCTGTCAACGGCGTCGCCATGGGCGGCGGCTTCGAGATCGCGCTATCCTGCGACCTAATTATCGCTTCGGAGAGGGCGAAGTTTGCGCTTCCCGAGCCCAAGGTCGGACTCGCAGCGCTGGCCGGGGGCCTTAATCGCTTGCCGCGTCAGATAGGCGTCAAGCGCGCCTTGGGCATGATTCTCACCGGACGCCACGTCTCGCCGGAAGAGGGCAAAGAACTCGGTTTTGTCAACGAAGTGGTTCCGCACGATGAACTGATGGATGCCGCGCGAAGGTGGGCCGGGATGATCCTCGAATGCGCGCCCCTTTCGATACGCGCGAGCAAGGACGTCGTCTACCGAAGCCTTTCCTGCGCATCCCTCGAGGAGTCCATGGCGGCGCACTACGACTCGGTCGTCGCGATGAACAGCAGCCAGGATTATATCGAAGGGCCCAAGGCTTTCTCGGAGAAACGTCCGCCCAACTGGCAAGGCAAGTAGGCGCGGCGACACGGAAGAGTGCGACGCGTTTCGATGAGGGGAGGTTCGTCCGGCCCTTGATTGATTCCGAACGTCTTCGGCATCAAAGTTCTTACATTCATATGTCGTAAGCGTTCAGGCCAACGGGAGCCCGCAAACGCAGGGCTTTTGGCCTCGACGCAAGAAGAGGGACAGACACGCCTTCTCTCACGAGAAGAGCAAGGGCATCATAGAGGAAGGACGCGTCGCTCATTTCGTTCCGGACGTGGTAGACGCGTTTCCGGAAATCGAGGATGAGCTCCCGAAAGTCCGCACACGTTTCCAGGGCTCCGAGAAGGTCTTGCTGACATGAGGCAAGCGAGAGGGCCGCTGCGGCAGTACACAGGCGTACATGAGAAACCTTTCCAGTAGATTAGCCTCGTTTACAGACTAACCCATGGAAGGGGAATTGTATAGGCTAGAGTTTTGCGGTTACGCAGCCTGTTTATTCGCATGGTTGTTAGCCCCG
>CAYNZS010000069.1:0-16671 GCA_964401695.1 uncultured Nitrospirales bacterium | reverse complement strand
CCAAACGATTCGGCGCGTTGTTGACGTCCAACCTTTCCCAACTGACGCGCTACCGAAGCCTGGTGTCGGTTCTGGCGCGCCAAGGCACCGACCTGCGAAATCCCATATCCCCCTTTGGCAAAGAAACCAAGTCCATCCGGGAAGAGGCCATCGCCATGATTGAGGACTGTATCGGCGGCAGCAACCTCAAAGTATCCCGTCCACTGCGCCCACACTTGGCCAAGATCCTCTGGCTCTACCAACTGGGAATCGTCTTCTACTGGAGCAACGACATCTCAAGGAACCAACAGAACACAGTGCGGCTCATCGACCTGAGCCTTCCCCTGCTTGTCCGCTTACTCAAACTCTCCTCCATGCCCTTATTCCGCTCGATCAACCGCGCGGCAATAGAAATTGTCGAACTTATTGAAGCCACAGGTGACACAGATTAGAGCACTTCAAGTAATACTATGGCCGCAGCAAGCAGATGTGGCTACAGAATTACTTAAAGTGCTCTAGCCGGAGGTCCTAATGAAGAAGACTGTACACGCCGTCACGGGCGCTTTCGGGTACTCGGGGAAGTATATCGCCAAACGCCTGCTCGATCGTGGCCACGAAGTCATCACCTTAACGAACTCGCCGGATCGGGCCAATCCCTTCGCCGGCCGAGTCAAGCCGTACGCGTTCAATTTCGATGACCCCGAAAAACTGACACGGTCGCTTCGGGGCGTGTCTGTGCTCTACAACACGTACTGGGTTCGTTTCAACCACAAGCTATTCAAGCACGCGGACGCGGTCGTAAACACGGAGCGCCTGTTTGCGGCAGCTAAGAAGGCCAAGGTCGAGAGAATCGTGCACGTCAGCATAACGAATCCCTCCGAAGATTCGCCGCTGGAATACTTCAGCGGGAAGGCGAGACTCGAACGGGCCTTGGCCGACACTGGTATATCGTACGCGATCCTTCGTCCGACGGTCCTGTTTGGCGAAGAGGATATATTGATCAACAACATCGCCTGGGCTCTGCGGCGCCTTCCCGTGTTCGGCGTGTTCGGTAGCGGGGAGTACCGCCTTCAGCCAATTTACGTCGACGACATTGCCGCCCTTGCCGTAGCCCAAGGCGCCAAGCGAGACAATGTGACTATCGATGCCATCGGCCCAGAAACCTTCACCTACAGAGAGTTGGCAGGCGCCATCGGCAACGCGATCGGCAAAAGAAGGCCCATCATCTCCGTCTCACCGGCAATCGGATATCTCGCCGGTTGGCTTCTCGGCAAATGCGTTGGTGACGTGATGATCACCCGCGAAGAAATCCAGGGATTGATGGCCGACCTCCTCCACGTAGATTCTCCTCCAGCGGGCGCGACCCGTCTGACGAGTTGGATTCAGGCGCACGCCGATTCTCTCGGCAAGAAATACACAAGCGAACTCGGGCGGCGAATCGACAGGACAGTGGAATACCGGAACAACTAATCTGATGTCGGGTTGCGGTTAGGGTTAGCAGCATTGGACAAAAGCGTCTTTGTTTTGATTGAGACCTCAACCCCACCGTCTTTGCGAGGAGGAACGACGAAGCAATCTACTGCCAACAACGCGTCACGCCTGCCAGAAGGCGAGCGGCTCTGGCGACCGGAGAAGATTGCGGAGATCGCTATCGCTCCCTCGCAAAGACGGTTGAAGATTCTATCTAGGACAGCAGTGCCCCAAAGTCCCTTTCTTACTCAGTTTCTTGCGTTCTTTCTTGCAAATGGCCTGAACGCTCACGTCGAATTACAGAATCTTCGTTGGACAACCGCAGAGCTTCTCGAACTGTTTCGCGTCTTCGCGCGTCCCGATGATATCCCCCCAGTGATACGGGATGCATTGGCCGGGGTTGATGGTCGCAGCCGCCTGCGCCGCCTGTTCGGCGTCCATCGTGTACGTCCCGCCGACCGGCAGCAACGCCACGTCCACCTTGCCCAGATCACCCATCGCGGGGGTGGCGTCCGTATCGCCAGCGTAATATATCGTCTCGCCACCGACGGTCACCAGGAATCCCAGCCAATCGTTCTCTTGAGGGTGGAACTCCTTCGCGGGATTGTATGCGGGCACCGTGCGGACGGTGACGCCGCCCACTTCATGCGTCTCCGCCGACCCGACACCGATCACGTTCCCGTCGAGCTGCTCGACGCAGTCCTTCGAGCAGATAATCGTCGTCTCCGCGGAGCGTATCTTTTCGATGTCTTCAACCGAGAGGTGATCGAAATGACTGTGCGAGACGAGAATCAGGTCGGCCTTCGGGTTGTCGCCCGAGAGCTTCCATGGATCGATGTAGATCGTTGCCCCATCCGAAATGCGAAACGATGCATGCCCCAACCACTCAATCTTAGCCACGGCTCAACTCTCCTCTTGGTTGTCATTCGCCTTGTCGCACTTCTCGACAGGCGTGTTCGCCCTTCCTCACTCACAGGAACCCGTCGATAACCGGCCTGCGTTGAGGCGCCAATCGACAAGCCTGGATTATACGCCGCCGATATCCGCTTTGCCACTCATGAAAGGAATGTTATCGGAGCAAGCCCGGTCGGACGAGGGAAAAGTCAGAGCCGGTCCAGAACCTCATAGTCCTTTGTTCGGTTGAACTGTTCCAGGGCCTCTACGAGCGATCTTTCGCCGTAGTCGAGAAACGAACCGCCCTCCACGGCAAGCCCTTCGTCGGAGAGGCCGACAAATACGGACACCGACTTGCCTTTGGCGTGCCGAACGCTTTGAACCACATGTTCGAACCGAGGGGGAGAGTAGGCGCCCTGTCGAAACTCCTGTTCAAGCGGCGTTCCGCCCGCAACATACGTCGGGTTGAGGTGCATGTTAATGGGTACGCCATAGCGATCGGCAGCGTCGCTGAGGTAGTCGATACCGTCGTGGATATCGGCGACGGCCGCCTCGTCGGTCATACCAGCGACGGGCTTCTGCATGAAGTAGCACTTCAACCGGTACCCATAGGGCGCCACCTTCTTGACGAACTCTTCGAAAGCGCGCAGCGAGAGGCCCTTGTTGAAGACGTCGTTTCTGATTCCATCGTCAAATGCTTCGAATCCGATGGCTAGTTCCAATTGCGCCGGTGTCTCGGCCTCGGCCAATGCGCGGGCGATGAACTCGAGTTCGGCGATGTCCACATATTCCACGCGAGTCTCGAGACTAAGCGCGGCCATTTGGGGCAAGTGCGCATTGAGTAGCGCCAACAAGTACATCAGAGCCGTTGATGAAAAAGTCTGTTCGTCCAGGATGGAGCCGTTGTTGCTTACGATGACTTTCCGGATGCTGTCACGTCGCAGAAGCACTTCGGAATCGGAAAACAGCCGGTCTATCTGTGCCATCAATGCCCGGTACGACACATGGCCAAGCGACATCTGAGCCGGAAGATTGCAGCCCAGACAGCTTGACCATTGGCAGGCCTGAGAATAGAAGACTACGAACAGGATCGTACCTTCGTCCGATTCCTGGAACCAGGTCTGCCAGGCCTGCATGCGGTCGTGCGATTCGTTGAACGTGTAAGCCTTGCCGGCTGCCCGAGTGGCCCGGAGGATCTTGTCGGCGATACCGGGAGTCGTCATTGCGTTCCGTTTCCCATGGGGTCCAGAGGCCCATGCATACCGAATGTCACGCAGTAGAAGGCCGGTCAGATGCCCGGGCTGCTAAGCCATCGACTCCGAATCCCACCCGAAGTCTGCCGGTCTTTGCGCTCTTTGATGGGCCACTCCATGTCCGAACGTCGCGCACGCCCCAGCGCTACACGCGTTGCAGCGGAATATCTCTTCCGTGAGAGGACTCGTCCAGGCTCAGGCCTTCGTCGATGAGTTCCAGAACCGTCGCCTTTTGCTCGGGGAATTTGTATCCCTCGTGGTCCAACGTGAACAGAGGAAAGCCACTGGCGTTTCGCCACGAATTCCCCATATGATCGAAAACGAGCCTTCCCGTGAAATCCAGTGCTTCGACCATCGTCCGCAACTCGACCAACCGCTCCAGAAAAGACGTTAGCTCGAAATTCCCTTGCCGCCACTCCTCGTCCAACTCCGTCTTACCGCCGAGGCCAAGCGGCCTTGACCGCACGTAATCGGGGTCGACTGCATTGACGACACGCGCGGTGTTCAGGGCGTGCTGTTCCCACAGCTTCTTACCGCCAAGGCCCGGCATGAAGTATTCGGACACCTCGAAACCGGCCTCCTTCGCCTTCCGGCCACCCACAATGTGGTAGTCGCTCGTCGGCCCATCGTTCTTGTTCGGCAACTTCCTCAACCACTCCAACAGCTCATCGTCGCCCGTCTCCATCCCGATGTGCAGCCGGTCCAATCCAGCCTCGCGTATTCTTATCAAGTCCTCCACCTTCTTGCGGGCGAGCGTATCCGATCGGCAATAGGAGGTTACCCTTTCCAACGAGGGAAACGTAGACCTTAGATGTTTCAAGGAATCGATCAAGTCGTCCGGCCGCATGATCGGAGTGTTGGAATCTTGGAGGAAGGCAGTCTTGCCACCAGAGAGAAGCCACATGGCCACATTGGTGAAGCTGTTATTGTATTCGAGGGATTCGTCGCCCCTGAGGATCACGTAGATCGTGTTTCTGTCAATGACGCCGCCACGCCCGAGACTGTGCGAGATCTTCGTCATCTCGTCGACCATGGCCTTCGCGGTGTCGACGTCCTGCTTAATCTCCTCCGCCGAGCGGTAGGTGAATTTCTCGTCTTTGTACATGCTGCAGAACGTGCACTTGTTCCAAGAGCAATTGCGCATGAATCTCAACAAAAGCGAACGACTGGCGCCCTCGCTGGGGGGGCGGTACATCCCAACCTCAAAAGAAAGCTCTCTGAGTCTGGACGTGTCGATCTGGAATTTCTCGCCATTGACGGTCAAGTCTATCACGGTGGGCTCCCTGGCATGACGCGTGTTTCAGCTTCTAAGAATTCTCAATCTGGACAACCCTCTTTCGCGAGGTATCTGGACTAACCTCTAGAAGTCGGACTCCTCAGCCCGAATATCTCACCAGTATTTAGTTATGATGGCGGACAAGACCGCTCTGACGAGGCTCTTCCCGACTTTTGACGTGGCCCTGCCCACACCGGGAACGCCATACGCTCTCGGCTTCCAGATCATCCTACCCGAGTGGGCCATGAATAGTCGATCTCGAACTCGATATTTTCTGTTAGGGAGCCTTTTCTCTTGACAAGAATGCCATCTAGGCTAACTCCCGAGTGGAAATCCTATCAGTCAGGCCAACCCCGAACCGTCAAGGGCGCATTCTTCTAATTCCATCTGATTCATCTACCTAAAACTTACACTAAAACGCCTTAATTGACTTTATGGCAGCTCGTGGCACGGGCAGGATGCACATGCCACATTGCCTCGCGTTCTTAACCCAATCTCCCGCGCTCACTTCCGGGAAGGGTCCCAAGGGGAGGGCGGGGGTGTTTCTCTGCTATCCTCTGTTGGCGCGCTCACTTCATGGGTGGCGATGAGTAAGAACTAGTCTAGAAAATAAAGGCGGGACAATTGATATGGGAATTGAGATTGTTGTTTTGGATGGCTACACGTTGAACCCAGGTGACAACCCCTGGGACACAGTCGAGAAGCTCGGGGAACTGACGGTGCACGATCGTACACCCGCGGCCCGGATTGTAGAGCGCTCGAAGGATGCAGATGTTATCTTGACGAACAAGACTCTCCTGACTACCGAGACGCTCGAGCAGCTCCCGAATCTGAAGTTCATCTCGGTGCTGGCCACGGGGTACAACGTGGTCGATGTAGAGGCCGCGCGCAGCCGGGGCATCTCCGTGTCCAACGTGCCAATATACGGGACGGATTCCGTGGCGCAGTTTGTGGCCGCCCTGCTCCTTCAGCAATGTCACAACGTGGCATTGCACCAACAAGCCGTCAAGGATGGAGCTTGGGCCGAAGCCGGCGACTTCTGCTTCTGGAATACGCCCCTGATCGAACTGGCGGGGAAGAAGATGGGAATTGTTGGGTTTGGACGCATTGGGCGGAGGGTTGGCGAATTAGCCCATGCCTTTGGCATGGAAGTGCTGGCCTATGACGTGTACCACGGCGATGCGCCAGGCTACGAGCCCTTTGCGTGGAAGGACGTTCGCGAGTTGTTTGCAGAGTCCGACGTGGTCAGCATGCATGCGCCGCAGACCGCTGACAATACAGAAATGGTGAACAAAGATCTGCTGAGCGTTATGAAGCCCTCCGCATTCTTCATCAATACGGCGCGAGGCGGGCTGGTGCATGAGGCCGACTTGGCCGAGGCGCTGAATGCCGGACAGATAGCGGGCGCGGCCCTGGACGTGGTTTCGAAAGAACCCATCGAGGAGAGTAATCCGCTGTTCTCGGCCAAGCACAGTTCGATTACGCCGCACATCGCTTGGGCCGCCCTGGCGGCGCGCAAGCGATTGATGCAGACCACGGCCGACAATGTCGCCGCCTACGCGGCCGGCAATCCCATCAACGTGGTGAATTAGCAAACCGGGTGGCCCCCCAAAACTCGCTTGGGGAAGCCGTCCGCCGCTATTCCCGAGTGCCGGTTACCGTAGCGTTGCCCATCGCCGTCTCATACTCGCCATTGAGGGAGTCGCCATCGATCGTGCCGTTGAAGACGGCGGGCAGCTCTTGTCCCTCTATATCGAATACGATGCCGTAAGTCAGCGTTTGCCCGTCCACCACCGCATTCGAGACAGCCAGGGATTCCCGTAGATCTCCGGAGCTCGAGACCGTTCCCGTCATGTCCACGTTCAATGTTAACGTCATGGGAAATGCACCCATAGGCGACGTGACTGTCGTAGCCCACGTTCCCACCGCCGGGTTCGACGGGCCCCGCTTGTCGAACGCGGCGCACCCTGCCAACCCCGCAGCCAAGACAACGATCGCCAACCGATAGCCCCAAACCTCCACGGACCTCCTCCAATTCAGTGCCAGCATACGCGCACACGCTCCTTCCGTTCTCGTTCCCCATTCCCGTGCGCCCAGGGCCCAAGCCCTGCCGCAAGAAACTCATGTGTGTAGGCACATTGTAGTGTCTACTCGCGATCAATGCAACTGGGCGTGCCGGCGTCGGGAAATGTGGGCTAGATGTAGTCGCAAGGCACGCGGCGTTCTCGCTTCTTCAGCGTTTTTCTGCGATCCGCGACGCGGGCGCGCCGCTCGATCTCAAGTCGTTCCGATGTAGTAATCACGAGATCGTCGTAATTCGGATCGTCTTCGTTAATGGAAAGCTTGATCTCGATCATAAGGTCGGCCATGTCGTCAAAATAGGTGACCGCCTCGAAGCTCGCGTGTTGGAGTACGGCGAGCGCTTCTTGCCAATTGCCCTTGCTCCATAAATCCAAGGCTTCAAAACGCGCCAAGCGGGACAGAGCCAAACTATCGTCGTCTGAAGCCCGCAGCAGCGAGTCCCAAATGCCTATGGCCTTCGAGCTTTCCTCCCGCGCGGACAGCTCGGATTCCCCAGCCACTGCAAGCGCCTTGCGGGCCTCCTCGCCATCGCCCCGCTTCTCCGCTTCGACAGCAAAAGCCCGCGCGGCCTCGCCGCACTCGAGTGCTTCTTCCTGCCGAACTTCCGCCAGATACGCATTGTTCATCTGAATTGAGCGGGTGCCCGTGAGATGGCCAGGAAAACCGCCTTTATCGGGGTCCATGTACCATTCCCAGCCAGCGATGGACTCCTCATACTGACCATTGAGAGTCAGAGCGAGAAAGTACATCCGATCCGCCCAAATGTCATGGTAGTAGCGGCGCGATTCGCCGATATACCGCGCCGCGTTCTCATGGTCTTTAATCTTTTGCTCGTAGACCGCGTAGCCAAGGTCGAAATAGAGGCGGTAGTCCCGCGGATTGTTTCTCGCGCCGTCCTTCAGGAATTCCGCCGCCATGAAATACCAGTTGTCTCTCACGCCCATATAGCGCTGGTAGCGGTCGCTCCACTTCTTGAGTTCATTGGGTGTCATCTCCAACTGCGCGGTCACATTGTAAGCCAGATGCCAGGCGCCCAGAAGATAGGCATCCACAAAACTTGGATCCAGCATAACGCATGACTTCATCGCAGGTATCATGCGGTGCGTTTGACCTTCGTGCCAAAACTTATCGACTTGGAGCCACAGGAAGTTCGCGGCCAGCTTGCGAAAACCGAGAAAGAGGTTGGTAACGCCGACGCCCTGAACCTGATTGCCTTCGCCTTGGTACAGCGCCGAGGCGGCAAACTGCGTGCCGGCACTCTGTAGACGATTCGATGTCAAGTAACCGTGAAACTCTAAGCAGTATTCGGAGAGCTCCGGCGCTCGCGCCAATTTCCAGAGGTCCTCGTCCAGGCCGCCGTCTTCGAGCCGCGCCGCCCGAATCAGTTTCGAGTACGGCTCGCCCGTCTCACGGCTCATGTCTTTCTGTTCGTCGAACGGAACTTCCGGCAGCAGACCCTCGGCCACAGCCTGGATAGCGCCGAATAACTCGTCATCCATGGGGTCAACGAGTGCGCTGCCGTCGCCCTCATCGAACTCAAGACTCTCATTTGTCGCCAAGGGGATTTGGTTACCGGCGCTTAGCAGCCAGCGGTAGAAGAGTTGATCCTCCCCTATCTCGTGTATCCGGTTCCCCTGCACCGAACCCAGAATGAGAACGGCGGCAAAGGAAAGGGCGAATACGGCGTTGTGCCTGGCGTTCGCGCCCTTGGCGTTCATCGGCTAGAGCTCCTTGCGGCGAAAAAGCCAGAGGGCCAGGATATAGCCCGCCAACCCGTACAAAAGCCCGTATAAGACAAGATACGGGATGAGAATTCCGCTTGGCGGGTCGTTGAGTTGGAGGTAGAGGATCTGCTCTTTCAGGTCGAAGTTCCGCAAGTTGGGCAATACGTTGTAGAGAACGCGCGCTAGTTCCCCGACCGCGGCCTTGATTGAACTGTCGGAGCCCGCGGATCGATTGAAGACGTCGTCAAGGTAGTCGGTGAGGTTTCCCGTGATATAAATGAACAAGCCGGCAATAGTCGGGAGGACCGGCGAGGTCGAGGCGCATGAAATGGCGAAAGTAAACGACGATACGATTAGGAACTGAAAGTAGGTCAGGAGCGTCGACCATAGGAGCAATGTAGGAACGATATGTTGTTTCATCCACAGGGCAATGAAAAAGAGCGCGCTCATGAGAAGCAGATTCACGATGACAATCATCTGAACGCCGAGAAATTTCCCCAGCAGGTATTGATAGCGCTTGACCGGCTTGGAGAGCACCGTGTAGATAACACGGTTCTCCATCTCCTGGGGAACGACTGAGGCCGAAGTGAATATGGCGATCAAGACGCCAAAAATGGCGATCGCCGAAACGCAGATATCCTTGATCGTCTTGGATTCTACGTCGATCTGGATGTCCCCTTGGCTGGTGTAGTCGATACCGGAGAGGAAGGCGGTCATGAACATCGACCCAAAAATCACAAGCAGGCTGAGAATGAGAAAGCCGATAAGCGTCTTCTTCCGGATGCCCTCGCGCCATGTGTAGACCGCGATGGGCCATACCCCCCGGATACTATCTGATGCCGACATTCACTAAACCTTTCTGAATTACGGACCGTAGGCCGCATTCGATTGAGGTCGCGGTTCGCGCCCTACTCGACCGGCTCCGGCATCCCGGAACGTTCGCGCTCCTCGGCGAATCCCACAATTCGGACGAAGAGTTCTTCGAGCGTTTCCCGTTTGGGCGCCATGCTCACGACCTGGGCGCCCTGCGCCTTGCATAGCACCATGGCGTCATACACCGTCATAGTGGCTGGCACCTTCAAGAGCGTACCCTCGTCCGTACGGTCTTCCGCTTCGATTCCCGCATCCGTTAGCGCCTTAAGCTTATCGCTGCCAAGGCTCTCTATCTCGATCGTCGTCGAGCGATCCTTGAGCAACTCGTCCAGAGTCCCGATAGTCTGGAGGACGCCCTGGTACAAGATGCCGACACGGTCGCTAATCAACTCGACCTCGGCCAACTCATGGCTCGATATCAGAAGCGTTTTGCCTTGGTCGCGCAAGCCCGCCAAGATATCGCGAATCTCTTTGCGCGCCAGCGGGTCCAATCCTGTCGTGGGCTCGTCGAGGATAAGAATATCCGGGTTGCTCAGCAGGGCCTGAGCCAGGCCAATGCGTTGCCGCATCCCCTTGGAATACCCCTTCATGAGGCGCTTTCGCGCGTGGCCCATCCCCACGATTTCCACGACTTCGTCGATACGCCGTTCGAGCGTCTTGCCGCCCATGCGATAGAGCTTGCCGTAAAAGCGAAGAATCTCATCGCCGCGCAGGAAGTCGGGATAGTAGGCGCCTTCGGGCAAGTATCCGATCTTCTCCTTGATGTCCGAAGAGTCGATGTCCTGCCGTCCGAGAATCTTCATCGTTCCCGAGGTGGGAAAGATGAGCCCGAGCAGCATCTTAATCGTCGTCGTTTTGCCCGAGCCGTTCGGTCCGAGGTAGCCGAAAATTTCGCCGTGCTCCACGGCGAGGTCCAGCGCCTCGAGCGCGTGGACATCTTGGCCAGAGAACAAACCGGCCTCGTAGATCTTCGTGAGTTGCTCAACTTCGATGACTGCTGACACGGATTAGACCTCTATTCGTTCGTCAGAACTGCGCCAGAACACGGAATCCAAAAAGCCGCTGGCCGCGGTCGAGGCCATGGCGCTTCGACAACCTCGGCTCGGCCCCGGTTGGATTCTCCCGGGATTTGCAGAATATAGCAAACCGGATATTTGGCGGTCAATTGTTAACGTGCCACGTAAAGGGGGGATCTGAGTCATTTGGGCAGGTTAGGCGCTGGAGCTGGAGCAGCGATAAGACATTCGGGCGTCGGTCGGAGTTGGCCGAGTGCGTCAGAAGCTGTACTTGATACTTGCCTCGACGCCCGTCTCGAGCTCATCGACATCCTGGTAGGGCAGGTCGTTCTCGTAGTCCAACTGGAACTTGAGCTTGAACTCCATCATCTTCGTGACAGGAAAGTACAGCGACGACTCCCAGCGCGACCGTACTTCGCCGAAATCGGTCAGGCTGGGGCGGATCGAAAGGATTTCCTCGATATACGAGCCCCTGTACAAGCTCCGGCGATAGTTGAGGCGGAGGTCCAGGTTCAGATCCGTGTCCCGTTGTGGCGATTCGTGGTGCCTTGGGGCGGCGAACCCTCCTTCATCTTGCCGCAACGGATCCGCGTCGAATTTCTCGAGCGCTACGCCGATGCCGGCGCCCACTTCAAGAGATTGCTCGTCACCCTGAAATAGACTGGCCGCGAGGGCGGCGGAAAAATCCGTCCGCAACTTCAAGGCCTTGTTGCGGTTGCGTTCGAACTCGACCGAAAATTCCGGCGACCACTTGCGCTGCGTCGCGCCGCGCACTCGTACCTCCGCCTCCGCGAAGCGATCTATTTTGAGCTCATCACCCACGTACTCCGCCTGAATGCGTCCTGTCAAGCTGCCCCGTTCCCCGGAAGCGCCCAATTCGATTTCTACGGCCGGCCCCGAGAACGACACTTCGCCCGAACGCGAAAGATACCCGGCCGACGCCGATCCGTGCGTGTCGATCTCGGCGGGCGGGCGGAGAGTTGGCGAGTCGTCTGAAGCCGAGGCCGCCGTCGCCGTTATTGTCTGGACCTCCGCCATCTCCACTGCGCGCCAAGTCTCCTCGCCTCCTTGGCCTACAACGAATATGGAGCCATCCCGGCTCCGAAGGCGCCCTGGTAAACGGCGGTCGTCCTCCATGGCGACGACAACGAGATTGGCCGTGCTAACCGCCTGCACCTCATCTATCGGAACCACAATCTTCCCGACCAATTTCGTGCGAAACGAAAGCTTTCCAGCCTTCGCGGCCACGAGTACGCCCGAATAGGTGTCGCCGTCTTTCAGCGTCAAGGTGTCTGCGCCCGCGTTGAAAACGAGTGCGCCGAGGACCGTGGCGAATAACGCGATTCGTGGATGGTAGATAGAAATGTGATCGAGATATTGCACGGCTATTGGGAACGAATCTTCAACACTACGGCCTAATCGGTCATGGGTTAGTCGTCAACGAGTTAGCCTTGTTTAGCAAGACATCCGATGGTAGCATACCCTCCAGATCCTGCGGAGGAGAACACATGTTTGAGCCGGTGTTGAATAACCCCTGGGTGCAGGCCATTGCCGCGCTCATGGCCCTAATCGTAGTAGGGGTCTTGATTTACCTGCTCAGCCCGGTCCTCGTTCCGCTCTTCTTCGCTTTTCTCGTCGCCTATATCTTGGACCCGATTGTCGATCTATTCGAGGCGCGCCGCGTACCACGCTCCATAAGTATAGCAGGTCTAGCCGCGATAGGGATCGCTCTCCTCCTCGCTATACCGCTCTTCTTCATCCCGAGCCTGATTCAGCAAGCCGATCGGCTCACCGTAGCGGCCCAGGAGGACGATTCCGAAAGCGGGAGCGCCCTCTCGATATGGTTCTACGAGGTCGTCTATCACCTGCCACTTGAGGAGATCCTCGACTCGATAGACCCCCCTGAATTGAAGGAAAATGGAGAAACGGGCGAAAAGACGGATTCGGAGAAAAGCGAGGAATCGCAAGATCAGGTCGTCGGCAGCGACAATTCCCAGACCGATGGCACCGAAGAGGAAGAAACGGTCGAAGCAGAACGGCCCGAGTTGTCGGACGCTGCGCGGCATGGCGACGATCAGTTGGACCGGCTGACTCAGCTTTTAGCGGAGCGGGTCAAGCATGGCGCTGTGGGTTTCTTGAGGAGCCATGGCAGTCAGATTGCGTCCGCGGGCAAATCGAGCGGGATGGGGTTCGTTCAGTTCTTGACGGCCGTGGGACGAGGCGCGCTCGGAATGTTATTCTTCATCGGCAACCTGGCCCTATTTTCCTTCGTGGCCGCGTATCTCTTGAAGGACTACGACGAGATCATTGCCACCGCCAAGGGCTTGGTGCCGCTCGGCTGCAGGGAAAAGGTCCTCGAATTATCGGCGAAGATTGACGGCCAGTTGCGCGGCTTTCTGCGTGGACAAATGATGGTCTGCGCTGCGCTGGGCGTAATGTATTTCATCGGGCTCAGCCTATCGGGAGTCCCCTTCGCCTTTCTTATAGCCGCGTTCGGGGGTATCGCAAGCTTCGTTCCCTATCTGGGCATCGCTCTGACCATTGGGCCGGCCGTAATCCTTTGCATCGTCCAGCAGGGCGGAATCGACGGGAATTTGCTCGGAGTCATCATGACCTTCGTCATCGCGCAGATGGTCGAGGGCACTTTGCTCACGCCGAAGATCGTCGGCAACCAAGTCGGCTTGAGCCCTGTCTGGGTCATCCTTGCCATATTGGTCTTCGGCAACGCGCTGGGCTTCCTTGGCGTGTTGCTCGCCGTGCCCATCGCCGCTTCGCTCAAGGTGCTCATCGCGGAAGGAATCGCCTACTACAGGAGCTCGGAGGTGTTTATGGGAGATGACAGCGCGTAGCGATTTCGAGGAAGAACGCGTCCGGCTTACCCGTTGATCGGCTACTTTGCCACGGGAGTTTTGCTAGGCGATTCCGGCGGGGAAACTCGCTCCGGCGATGGCTCTGAATCCTCATCGGCGTCCCGCCTGAGCAAACGCCTTCCGCGCGCGTAGAGATCGTAGCTCAACCCGAAGAGTACGTATGCGACCGCCAACGGCAGGAGAACAATCGCCGGGGAATAGACGATGGCTCTATCGAACACGGCGATTCCGATCACGCAGAGCACAAGGAACTGAAAGGCGTGGCGCGGCTGTAACACGAACGCCTTCAAGCGGTCCTTCGGATACAGCACGACGCTTACCATCAAGCCGGAAAGGAGGAGCGTTAACGGACCAAAAACCCAAATGGGCACGTCTTCCAGGCCCAAGTCCTGAGTGAAGAGGACGAATGACGCCACGGTGCCCGCCGCCGCCGGTATGGGCAACCCCACGAAGTAGTCCCGCCGGGTGCTTTGATACACGTTGTACCGCGCCAGCCGGAGCGCGCCGCATATCACAAACACGATAGCCAGCATCGAGCCGCTCGGATCGATGAACTTTCCCGCGGAAGGCTCAGCCTGCAGGTAGGCCGTGTAAACGAGCACGGACGGCCCCACCCCGAAGGAGACGAGATCGCTCAGGCTGTCCAATTCTTTGCCGAATTCCGACACGCTATTGGTCAGGCGGGCCACGGTCCCATCCAGCATGTCCAGAATGATCGCCGTTAGAATCCAATATGCGGCGATCTTGTATTCGCCGTTGATGCTGGCGAATACGCTCGAAATTCCGCAATACAAGCTGAACGTGGTGAGCACGCTGGCCAGTACGTTAATGGGCCCGCGCCGCTTTTTCGAGCGCCTGTTCTTCTGGTATTTCTTGGATCGAAGTGGTTTTATCATGTCCGTAATCGCACCGCGCCGCCGGTTGCCGCTTAGGGCTGCGCCCGCTTTGCCACAACCGAAGCGCCGCCCTTAACTTTGTCCCGCATTTTAACACATACCGCCATTTCCATCGGCAAATAAAGTTCTGTGCGCGAGCCGAACTTAATCATGCCGAACTTCGCCCCTTTATCGAACGTATCTCCAGCCGATGGCAGGCAGACGATCCTCCGGGCGATAGCTCCAGATACCTGACGGACCGTCATGGGGCCATGGCTGGTCTGGAAGCGCACCGCGTTCGATTCGTTGACCTTGCTCGACTCCGGGTTCATCGCATTCTTGTATTGCCCACGCTTGTACAAGACGGACTCCACCGACCCCGCCGCGGGAACGCGATTGACGTGGACATTGAACACGGAAAGAAAGATGGATATGCGGCGGCACGGCCCATCGTAGTGGGGCGAGTCCGCCAACTCTTCTATTGCGACTACAGTGCCGTCGGCGGGGCTGACTATGTCGTTCGGGTCGGCCGAGATTCTCCGGGGCGGGTCTCTGAAAAAGGAGAGGGAAAACAGGCCGGCCGCGAGAATCAGCAGGCCGGCGGGACCGTAGCCCATCGGCCACAGTAGGGCCGTGGCTCCGGTGCCCGAGGCCAGCAACGGAATATAGTAGGGTGCGCCCGTTCGCCAGGCGCTGAATTTCACGTTCAAAAGACTTTTCTCTCCTTGAGGCTCACGTACCGACCATCGCCAAAGACTACATGGTCCAGCACACCGATTCCCATCAGGCTGCCCGCCTCAGACAAGCGTTGAGTTAGACGCGTGTCGTCGCGGCTCGGCTCCGGATCTCCGCTCGGGTGGTTGTGGCACAGGATTACCGACGCCGCTCCCTCCCGCACTGCCTGGCGGAATACGTCGCGCGGCAACGCCGACGTGCCGTCGAGGCCGCCCGTCGAAACCGTAATTGTCTTAAGGACATCGCCCTTGACGTTCAGAAGAAGGCACTTGAAGACTTCCGTCTCGCAATCCTTGTAGTCGAGCATAAGAAGATCCGCCACATCCTGCGCGCCCCGAATCTTGACGCGCCCGCGCTCGGTAAACGCGGCAAGCCGCTTCCCCAGTTCCAACGCCGCCTTGATCTCGATGGCCTTGACCTGGCCCAAGCCGTTGACCTGCTGCAACTCCTCGAGCGAAGCCCGCGCAACGGCCCGAATGCTCCCGAAGTAGCTCAACACCTTCTCCGCCAACGCCACCGCGCCGACCGACCGAGTACCCGTCCGAAAGAGTATGGCGATCAGCTCGGCGTCCCGCAAGGCCTCGGGTCCCACCCGCGCCAGCCGTTCGCGGGGCCGGTCTTCTTCGGCCATCTCCCTTACCGCCGTTGGATATTCTTCTTGCGCACTCATCCAGGGGCCCTCGCGGTCGCGATTCGCGGAATCCCCGCGAGGTCCATCCGCGAGCCGATTTCGCGATAGTCATCTTGTTCCAATAGTTGTCTGACGCCCTCATATTGCCCCATCCCTATTTCCAGAGCAAGCAGACCGCCGTCGCGCAAATGGGGCTTCCCTTCCGATACCAGCCGGCGAATCACGTCCAATCCGTCCGGGCCCGCCAGCAAGGCCCGTTTGTCTTCGTAGCCGCGCACAACCGGTTCCAGGCCCTCCCAAGCCCCCTCCTCGATGTAGGGCGGATTCGAGCAGAGGATATCGTATTGGGCGTCGCCGTCGTCGAGCGCTGCGAACAAATCGCCTTGTAGTAACCGAACCCTCTCGTGAACCCCATGCCGGCGCGCGTTGTTTTCGGCGAGCCGGATGTAGGCTTCTCCAATATCGGTCGCGGTTACGAAGCACGCCGGGCGATTCTTGGCGATAGACACCGCAACGCAACCTGTCCCGGTCCCGATTTCCAGTACACGGCAGGGCTTCTCCCATACCTCGTCGAGTACGACTTCCACGAGGTGTTCCGTTTCAGGACGGGGCACGAGGGCAGGAGGCTCGACCAAGAACGAGAGGGAAAAAAATTCCCACTCTCCGAGGATATAGGCGATGGGTTCGGATGCCAGGCGTCGTTCGAGCAAGTCCTCGAAGGTCGATTCGGGGGTCTCGTCCCTCAGACGGACCAGAAGCCCTGCCCTGCCTGTGCCGAGGGCCTCAGAAAGGAGAATTTCGGCGTCTAGCCGGGGCGTATCCGTCACGGGGGCAAGCCTCGCGGCGGCCTCAGACAATGTGTCGGCGATAGTTTTCATGTCGGCGTAGGCGCCAGGGAGGTCCTGATGAGGACGGACACGAACGGCGCCAGATTCACTAGGTGAGTGGCGCGGGGGAATCTCACCCCCACGCTCTCTCAGAACCGGACGTGCA
>CAYNZS010000068.1:0-16690 GCA_964401695.1 uncultured Nitrospirales bacterium | reverse complement strand
ACGACCTTGCCGCGGAGGACAAACGCGTGGTCCGAGGCGGTTCCTGGCGCGACCGCCCCAAGCGCGCGCGCTCGGCCTACCGCCTCGCCTATAGGCCCTACCAGCCGGTCTTCAATGTCGGCTTCCGCGTCGTTGTCCAAGCGGCGGAGGCGGAGACGACCGTCGCGCGGGCTCTTGCCCGTTAGAGAGTTGGCGCCGACGCGGTGAAATCGGCACAGTGGGTCGCGGCAACGCGGCGCCCATGGAATAAGACCGGAGAAGACAAGGTGAGACGATTACCGACGAATGTGGCGTTTCCCCTAGGCTCGCTCTGCCTTCTCGCCGCGGTCGTGGGCGGCGCATCGGCGGAAGACACAGCCTATCTGTCGCCCCTGGCCCTGGTAGCGGACCAGCAGGGCGCCACGCTATACGTTGCAGCGCATACCGCGAAACAGATCGCCGTCGTTGACCTCGCCAGTGGCGCCGTCTCGAAACGCTTTCCCCTGCCAGATCGGCCCAGCGGGCTTTGCCTCTCCGCGGATGGTGTCCTCTATGTTACAGGCGCCGAGCCGGAGGGGCGTGTGCACGCAATGGACGCGGAGACAGGGGAGATCGCGTTCTCCATAGCTGTCGGACATACGCCGACAGCCCCAGTCCTTAGCCCCGACGCTTCGACACTCTACGCCGCCAACCGTTTTGACGGCTCCATTTCGGTGATCGACCTCGCCTCAAAAGCCGAGGTGGCGAAGATCGTCGTGCTTCGAGAGCCGGTGGCGGCAGCCATCACGCCCGACGGAAGCCGACTTTTCGTAACGCATCAGTTGCCGGCCGGCAAGGCCGATGCCGACTACGTGGCCGCGGCGGTGAGTGTCATCGACACGGCATCGCGGACGGTAGCTGGCACGATCCGTCTGCCTAACGGGAGCACGGCGCTGCACGATATTAGTATGGCGGCGGACGGTGAGTACGCCTACGTGACGCATGTCCTCGCGCGCTACCAGCTTCCCACAACACAACTCGAACGGGGCTGGATCAACACGAACGCGCTCAGCGTGATCGAAGTGGCCTCGGAATCGCTGGTAAACACAGTGCTTCTCGACGATGTGGGCCTGGGCGCCGCAAACCCGTGGGGTGTGGCATGTACGCCAGATGGCGCGTACATCTGCGTGACCCATGCCGGCACGCACGAGATTAGCGTTATCGACCGGATCGGCCTGCACGCGAAGCTTGAGCAGGCCGCCGCCGGCGAATTGGGGTCCGCCGAAGACGTGCCCAACGACCTGGCATTTCTCGTCGGCCTGCGGCGACGCCTCAAGCTCGGGGGCAACGGTCCACGCGGCCTGGCCGTCGTGGGCCAGACGGCTTATGCCGCTGAATACTTTAGTGGAAGCCTCGCCGTGGCAAACCTCGATTCCGACGCGCTGTACCAGCCACGTTCGATAGCGTTGGGCGAAGAGCCCGCGCTGACCGAAGCGCGAAAGGGGGAGATCTTCTTCCACGATGCTGTGTACTGCTTCCAGCATTGGCAGAGCTGCGCGAGTTGCCATCCCAGCGACGGACGGCCTGACGGCCTGAACTGGGACCTGCTGAATGACGGCCTCGGCACACCGCGGAACGTGAAGAGCCTGCTACTCGCGCACCAGACGCCGCCCGCAATGATTACGGGCATCCGAGCCTCGGCCGAGGTCGCGGTGCGCGCGGGCATCCGATACATTCTTTTTGCCGAACTGCCCGGCGAGCACGCCGCCGCTATCGACGCTTACTTGGAGTCTTTGCAGCCTGTTCCCAGCCCACATATCGAGAACGGCGCCCTGAGCCCGGCGGCGCTTCGCGGCAAGAAGGCTTTCGAACAAGCCTACTGCGGTGCCTGCCACCGCCCGCCACTGTATACGGACAAGAAGCTGCATGACGTGGGCACTGGGGGCCGCTTGGACAAGGACGTAAAGTTCGACACCCCTACCCTCATCGAAGTCTGGCGCACGGCCCCGTACCTGCAAGACGGGAGCGCCGCCACCATCGAGAACGTCCTGACGACGCGCAACGAGTCAAACGAGCACGGCGGTACCCAGCAATTAAGTGAGCAGGAAGTCGACGATCTCGCCGAATTCGTGCGCTCTCTGTAGCCCAGCGCAAGCGCGCGATGCGCGTTTTCGAGTTCCATCCCGAATTTGCTTATGGTATGATTGGCGCCAGGGACGATGCAGCGCTTCTATAGAGATTGCCGACTTTTTTCGGTGGCGTCATGATTTGCCATTGAACAGTCACGGAACTTTTTCCTCGCCCTGGGGATTGAGAGTTAATTGACCAAAGGAGAAGCGGCTAGGAGTTCAGGCTATGGCGGAACGGGCAGCGTGGGCGAAGGCAGAGATTGCGGCGCGACATCTGCAAGTTGTTGCCGGTGAGCAAGTTAGCTGTAAGGACATGAGCGATGAAGACCTCATGTTGGCCCATGGCGAGGGTTCAGAAGACGCCTTCGTGGAACTGGTGCGGCGCCATCAAAAGGGCGTTCTCAACTTCACCCACCGCATGGTGCAGAACCGGCAGATCGCCGAGGAAATTACCCAAGAAGTATTTCTCGCGCTGGTCAAGAACGGCCAGCGCTACCGGCCTACGGCGAAATTCACGACCTACCTCTATGCCATCGCGTCAAACATGGTCTCTAAGGAATGGCTCCGCCGCAAGCGCCGTCCCCGCTTATTCAGTCTGTTTGCCAATTGGGGCAAGGACTCGGACGACACCTTTCACCCCTTCGAGCATGTCGGCGACACGAAGGCGGACACGATGAAAGCGTTTCGCCGGGGAGAGGTGTCCGAAGCGCTCAACGAGGCCCTCCAGCACCTGCCCGAACACCAGCGCGAGACGTTCATCCTCCTCCGCTTTCAAGAATTATCCTATGAAGAGATCGCCGCGATCACCAAGGTGCCCATTGGCACAGCCAAGTCGCGCGTGGTCCGGGCCGAACGGGCGCTTCGTCCATTGCTCGCCGATTTTCGTGAGTATGTATAACCTCCTTTGAAACCGTCATGATACGATCCCATCCATCAAACAAAGAACTGTTTGCCTACGCGGAAACTCTGGTAGACGCGGAGGGCCCAGTGTCCGCCCGCGTGGCTCGCCATGTCTCGAGGTGCGCCTTGTGCCGCGCCGAAACCGAGGCGGTGGCAGATTCGCTCAGCTATGTCGGCGAGGCCGGCCCTCTGGAATCCTCGAAGCGGCTCACCGCGTCGCTGTTGTTGGCCGCGAAAGCCGAACGTTTGGGCTCCTCCTCGACGTTGGACGCGCCGGAGTTTCGGGCGCGCTTGGCTTGGGGCGTTGTAACCGCGGCCGTGCTCGGCTTGGCGGTCGTGCTTTCGTATAGTGTGCAGAATGGGGCGAACGCCCTTGGTTCGCGACAGACAGTTTCGCCACCACGGGATGTTCAGCGTGTGAACGCCGCCGTTTTGCCATTCAATCTGAAAGCTTCGCCAGGCGCAGGGGCCGAACTGTTGACGAAAGCCGATGGCATACTGGACCGGGAGCCGAAGTCTCGCTGGGAGCGGGAGCAGCAACGCAAGATCCGAATGCAGTCGGAGCATATCGCCGCCGGGCTTAAACGGCTCGACAGGAATCCGGCCAATGTTCGGGCGAAAGAAGTGGTCGATTCCAACATAACGCTGCTTCTGGAAACTTTGACGGTGTGGTACTATGCGGAGCGGAGTCTGTAAACCCATAAGCCGCCCTCGTTCGCTCCCGCCTGCCAGGACATTGCTTTGGGCGGTCTTGCTTCTGAGGGCTTTTTCCCCCGCGCTCGTTTGGCAGAATCCCGCGTACGCCCAAGAGCCCGAAGAAGCCAGTACGGCTCCCGCCGAAACGGCGGCTCCCGCTGAGGTGACTCGTGAAGTACGCCGCCAATTCGAAATGACCGGCGCGCCACACCTCGAGATTTGGCACTCAGAGGGCAACGTCCAGGTGCAAGCATGGGCAAACTCCGTGGTGAATATCGAAGCGACGATCGCGTCGGTGGCGACTCGCGACGACTTGGCCCGGCACTTCGCGGAAGAGACGCACGTCAACGTCGAGCAAGAAGGCGCCCATTTCGAAGTTGTCACGCAATACCCCGAAATAGAGGACGTGGGTTTCCGGGTCGACTATTCCATTTCCGTCCCGGTGAACTCAAGGATTTTCGTCTCCAACTCTTTCGGAGACACGTTTATTGAGGGCATCGAAGGGCGCGTCACCGTCGAATCCAGCCAGGGCAAAGTGGAGTTGCGCGACCTCGGCGGCTCCGTTCGCATGACGGGCCGCGGCTCTTTCGATCTCGTTGCCCAGGGGTTGCGGCGCGGCGGCAGCTTTACGCTCCAGGGGATGCAGGCCTACTTTTCCGATGTCTCCGGTACGCTCAACGTGAGTAACTTCGTGGGCCCAGTCGAACTTCGGTCGCTGGGCCGGAATATCGACGCAACGATTATCGGCGAGAATGGGCCCGTATGGTTGTACGTGCCGCGGCGAAGCGCAGTCGACCTGGACGCCACAGCCGAGGGCGAGGGAGCCTCGATCGAATCGGATTTGGACCTCGACCGGGGCACCCTCGGAAGTGTGCGCACGGCGCGGCGCGTCAATGTGGACGCGACGCAACGGGTCGCCATCGACGCTTCGTTCGATTCCATTCATATCCTTGAGGAGGAAACGGAGCCAACCGCGCCCGCGCTCTACTCAGGCGATGACGCGCCTCTGCAGGCAGACACGAAACCGCTGGCGCGTACGATAACGCCGGGCGGTAGAATTGTGGTGGAATCGAGTGTCGGAGACATCCGGGTGCAAGGTGTTGCCGAGGACATTCTGACGGTCTCCGCGACGCGGTGGGTCTGGGCAGAGCCGCTCGCCGAGGCACGCGAGCTTTTGGAACAGTTGGAAGTGGCGGTGGCGCTCGATAGCGATGGTGCGGTCCTCGTCTCCAGCGTCCCCGATCCAGAACTGGCCTCGCGCTTGGCAGACGTGTCCTATAGAGTCGTTCTAGTTCTGAGTGTTCCGCTTGGCTCCCCCCTTCTCATCCATGCGAAAGATGGCCAAGTTTCGGTCGATGAGTCCGGCGCGCCCCTCACGATCGAGGTAGAGCGGGGAATCGTTCGTGTGGAACGGGCGCAGGGGGTATTGGATTTGACCAATCGCTCCGGAGATATCGAAGTTCTCGAATCCGCTGGCGCCGCGGCGATTTCCGGCGCGCAGGGAACGGTCACCCTTCGAGGAGTGGCCGGGGATATCGAAGTGAGTTCTCGCGACGGGCGCACCATCATCGATTCGCCGGGCGCGGGGGTGACGGTTCACCATGAACGAGGCGACGTGCGGATTATCGCATTGGACGGAATTCATGGAGACATGGTGGTCAACGTGGCGGACGGGAACGTGGGCATGGCGGTGACGGACTCGGCGGACGCCTTATTCTTCGCCGTCGCTGAAGGCGGAACGGTGGAGCCAGCGTTTCGCTTGAACGGATCCATCGAACCCGGTATGGAGAGTTTTCAAGGCCGCCTGAACGGGGCGTCACACCTCGTCCGGCTTCAGACCACGCGCGGCAACATCGTTTTCGACTAACTCATCATTAACCGGCCGCCAAAGCCGGTGGCTTAATGATGGGTTAGGCTCCCCAATGACCGCCTACTTCGCTGACACCGTAACGTAATCCGATCGGACGATGGTGTCGCTTCCATGCACCGACGCTACTTCCAGCGTCACAGTGTATGCCCCCGGAATAGAATAGGTGTGGCTCGGGTTTGCCTCGTTGCTCTGCATTCCATCTCCGAAGCTCCACAGCCAACGAATAATGGGACCCGAACCCGATGGGCTCGTATCCATGAAGCTGACAGGGTCGCTCGTTGTTGGCGCTACGTTGTTGGCCGTGAAACTGGCACTAGGCAACACGAAGTCCTGCACGGGGAACGTGTCCCGCGGGACCATTCCCACCTCGGTGGTAAAGACGTAGGGGACGTTCTGCCCGTCCATCGAGAACCCGCTGTCGTACTCCAATTGGATAAGGAAACCCGTCCACCAGCCCGGGATCGCGTTGATGAAAGCGGCGTACTGACCATTTCCGTCGGCGTTCAAGATTTGAGAAGTCCACTCGGGCACAGGGAATTGGTTTAGCGTATCGTCAAACCGGAAGTCGCGGTTTTGGGAAGTCGACGTCCACAACCGGACGGAACGCACTTCGGACATGGGGGTAACCACGAGCCGGTTTCCATTTTCAATTTCCCATGAATGCTCAGGCAGTTCGCCCATCCCGATTACGGAGGAATACCACGGCCCCAGCGTGTCCATAATGGCGGAGGAATCAAGATTCTGGTCCGTATTGGGAATGTACGCGATCTTCGTCTCGCCGGGCAATTCGCTCAGGTAGAACCGGGAGGAGTCGGGCACGAACGATTGGTCTCCCGTGGAGCTAATGATTAGTTTAGGCAGCGTAGCGTAGCGCGCGCTATAGGAGATCGGGTCCACGATATCGCGCAGAGCTTGGCCGGCCGGCGTATCGAGCCGCGCATAGACATCGGACTCGACATAGTCGAAAAGGGTCTCGGAGAAGAAGCTGTAGACATTGAAATGGTGTGTAGCTTGGGAGGACATATTCACGAAATCGTAGGCCATCGGCACCGCGCCGGTCACTCGTCCATCCACGATAGCCGTTAACCACGCGGTCCATCCGCGAATACCAAGCCCAGAGACGACAAAGTTTTCGACGACGACCTTGTTCGATGATCGATCGTCGTCCAAGAAGGTTTGAACCGTGTCCATGGCGCGGACGGCTGCCTTGACCATCGGCAGCAACGCGGGCCAGCTGAAGTCAGGAACCGTTCGAAAATCGTCCTGTTCTGCCGCTTCGAAAGAAGTCAGGAACCGGTCGAAAGAATGCGCAATAAGAGCGTTGCCGGAGCGCGGGAAAGAATCATTCGCGAATTGGAGTGGTTGACCGGGAGTCTGTTCTACCACCGCGACGACCGAGCCCGTGGCGGTCGCGAGATCGGCCAGGTTGGCGTTTATCATCGTAGGCGCATCGCCGTACATGTCGCCGGCTGCAACAAAGAGCAGCGCAGTGGATTGGGTGACCGCGGCGGGTTCGATGATCGTCAGCCAATGGTCCCACATGGGCTCGTCAACTTCGGTCTCGGCGCGCCACGTCTGGGAGATCATATCGATGACATGCCCTACAACGCCCGGTGTGCCGGTGATGGTGTTGACGCCGACGTAGTTGTAGCTGGGATCCTCTTGGCGCACGTAGGCGTCCAAGGCCGTGCCTGCCGTTACGACGATGTACGCTGGCTCCACGACGACATCTTCGCCGTGCGCGGTCGTAACTCGTAACGCAACTTCGTAGCTCCCCTCCGAGGCGTACTGATGCGCCGGATTCAAATCCGTGCTCACGGAACCGTCGCCAAAGCTCCAAGCCCAAGCCGTGACCGGGGCCGTGCCCGGAACGGAACGGTCAGTAAACTGAAGCGTGTCGCCGGGCAACGCGCGGCGGTTGTCCACACTGAGGGCCGCAGTCGGCTGCGTTATCCCAACTTCGATGAAGTCCGTCATGATGACGGTGTCGCTGGCGTGCGCCGTCTCAACCGTCAAACTCACCGTGAAGACGCCCGCTTCGAGATACACGTTTACTGGATCGCGTTCGGCGCTGATTCCGCCATCGCCGAATTCCCATAGCCACCCGATAATCGCGGCTGAGCCAGGGAGAGACTCGTCTGTGAATTGGACGGCGTCGCCGACATTCGGGGTGGCGTCGTCTACGCCGAACGCAGCCGCGGGAGGATCTACTTCGACCGTGATGAAATCCTCGACCACCAGTTCGTCAAAGCCATGCTTGGTGACAACCTTGAGGTACACGTCGAACGCGCCACCCGTGCGATACGTATGCGCGGGGTGTTGGTCGCGGCTGGATTCGCCATCGCCGAATCTCCATTCCCACGCTTCGATGGGCGAAGTTCCCGCGGCGGACATGTCGGTAAACTGAATCTCTTCGTCCGCGAAGGGCGCGGTATCCGAAGCGGTGAATCTCGCCGTAGGCGACACGCGGTCGCCTACGATAATGAAGTCTTCGCGTTGGGCGGTGTAGGTATTCGTGATTGTGCCGTCGGTGGCAGTGATCGTGAGGGCGACAGCGTACGAACTGTCGGCGGAGTAGCTTACTGGGCTGGGGTCTTGTTGAGTGCTCGTGTGTCTGGATCCGAGATCCCAACTCCAGTCGATGATTTCCCAGCCCGGCGCCGTGCTCGAGTTATCGGTAAACGTGACGTCTTCGTTAACAGTGGGGAGGCGGTTATCGACTTCGAAATCAGCGACGACCGGCGAATTGATCAGCGTGTCCACAAACCGAGTCACGATGCCCTGGGTTTCAACGCGGATGCTTCCCGCGTTCACGCCAACTTCCATGAGAGAGCGATCCACTCGAACGCGCACTTCGATAGGGTCGATGGGGCCGCTGCTCACGCAGTCATCAGCGGGGCTCGTGCAATCGAGGAGAACGATCCCAGGCGAGCCGCTCGATACGACGAAAGGCGGCATTGTGATGTCCGACCTGGATTTGGCGACACTGAAGGTGAGCTCTTCGGCCGTATCGCCGAAGTTCAACTCATCCGGTGCCACAATCAGTACGATGCGGGAATTGTTGGGGCAGCCAATGAGGGCAGCACCCACCGCGACGATGGTTACACCCGCTTTAAATAGAGATAAAGTACGACTCATCAAACAGACTCCAAGAATGGCTCTGCACTCGCGCTTGCCTCGCCCCTGCGACAGAAGCCGCGGCACGATCCCGAGTGCTCCAAACGCCAATGAATAGAACTGTTTACGGTTTCGTTTCTTGCTCAGGAACCCCGAAGCGCATCTTCCCACTGCATTGCGGCCATAATGGCACGTTCCGCCCGAATAGTCAATAAATTATTGACGTGAGCGGGAGCCGCGTCATCCACTGCCGTCATTAGATCGGAGCTGTTCCTTGTTCAAGAGTACTCCCGGTTCTCAACGCTTTACGCCGGCTTTCGCCGGGCAGTGCGATGGCGCCGTTGCTCAGAGTACAACCAGAGTCGCGTTTTTGATACAAAATTTCGACGGCTGGGAGATGAAGCGGCATGGAGGACACGCCTGACGTCACCGAAAGGCGCCATCATTGCGGTTTTGGACTCGTTTCGCGGGAAATTGGGGTTAAAAACGCTGGGGTACGGTGGCATGGGCTTCCAGCCCATGAATCACGGGCAAGATGCCAGCGTCACTAGGCTGACTCGAAACATTGTAAAGCATTCAGGAATTGGGCCTTATAGGGAAATATCCTCGGGAACAACACACGGGGACTCCTAGCCCGGCTGTCTTGTCAACAGGGCGAACTTGGAACAGCGGAACCGGTGGCCCAACGACGTGTCAGTCGTCTTGCGCCCCCGCCTCATCCTTTTTATGGTCCATGGCCATGATTTCGAAGCCGACCTCGATGTCCTCCCAATGGAGGTTCAGCGTTGCATTGAGGTCCGAGATCTTTCCGAATTCGAAGATGAGCCATTCCTGGTAGTCCGCGCGTTTCGGGAACGCTTTGATGCGCAATGCGTCTTCATCCTTCGTGTATTTCATAATCCCGAAGCGCTTGCTGTTCGAGCTGAACACGATGATCCATTCCTTTTCCGAAGGGATCATCATGAGGCCATAGGCACCCGCGGCAAGATCGTTTCCATTGATTTTCACATCTTCGGCAAAGGTGATCACCGCGTTACCATTTGCGCCGGCGAGCCACGGCCGAGGATTGCCTTCGTTATACTTCACCAACCCGCCCCAGATTTTGCCTCGGCGTCCCTTCACGCCCGGCCGGCCATATTCAACCGTCACTTTTCCAAACCCAATTTCTTGGGAAACCGAAGCGTTCGGGCTTGGATTCGGGTTGTCCGGATGCGCTCCATCGTGCGCCCACACGCCCGGCGCGGCGACGAACATCGCCAACGCGAGGCTCAACGAGATAGCTTTGAGAGTCCAGTTTGCATTCATTGCGCGTTCTCCGTTCGATTGAGTGTCAAGAGTCAAGACCACGTTATAGACGATTTTCCCTTCGCATTCCAGCGGCGGGATCGTAACCGAGCCCTCTTCGTTATGATCGCTGTTGTTCCGTGGGGGCGCCAACGCGTTGCGGCGGCGGCCGGTCCATCGCGTCCGAGCGCCAGTACACGCCCAGGGGGGCCTGAGCGGGATCGCCGATTTGTTCAATCTCGTGGACTTCCCACACCGCCTCCCCGCAGCGTCGCCCGAATCGTGCCGCGAAGAGTTCGCTCTGCTCTGACGATTCCGCCGAGACGGCATAGAACCGGTAGACAGGTGGCTCTGTGTCCGAGCGCAGCGTCACGCGATACGTCAGCGCGGAATTCGAGTTCAGCCCTTCGCGAGCCATGAGTATTTGCATGACGGCCTTCGTAAACGCCTGTTCTTCGAAGATGCGGTCCACGTAGTGTTCCGCGTCGTTTTCACGGCCGGTATCGGCCAGGAAGTCGAATAGAATGGAAACCGTAGACTCGAGAGCGAAAAGATCGTGAAGCTCAAGGGCGATTTCAAAAGCCGACGCGAAGGACGCTTCCGCGGCGTCGTGCTCCTCTTTCGTATACTGATAAGCCCCCGTGGTCATCAGCGTGCGCCAATCGCCGGGTTCGAGTTCTTGCATCGCCGCGGCGCACGACCCCGCGCGCGCGCTATCCCCCAGTGCGGCGGCGGAGGTCCCCCACTCGAAATAGATATTCAACTTATCCGCGTCAGGACATGCCAACGCGCAGTCGTACGCCTTCTCGGCCTTCTCGCGATTCTCGACGTTCCATTCGAGTTGCGCGAGCAAACACCATGAGCCGGCATTCTTTTCGTCCAATTCCAGTGCTTTAAGAACCGTTTCGCGCGCTTCATCGGGATCGCCCGCAAAAAGAAGCATCATTCCCTTGCCGAGATAGGCGTCCGACCAATCCGGGCAGTGCTTGATCGCGCCATCGTACGCTTCGATGGCGTCTTCGAAACGGCCACCGTCCGCGTACAAAGAGGCGAGTTGACACCAGATCTCGGGATTATCCGGAGCGAGGCGGGTCAGGTTTTGCAGAAACACCTCGGCGTGGTGCAGTACGCCCATCTCCTCGAAGCAGACCGCCGCCGCGGCAATGAAGGCCAGATCGTCTCCCTCCTTCTTCATCACCCCGACGATAAGATCGCGCGCGTCGTCACGCCGATTCAAAAGTTCGAGGCACGCCACTTCTATGGACAGGGCGCTGCCGCGAACCGTGCTAGACAACTCGCGGTCACGCAGCGAGCGCACGATATCGAGCGCCTCGGCGCAAGCGCCTTTTTCAAACGCATCCATTGCCTCGTCAAGCACGGGCGCTCCATTGAATTCGTCCAATGTTGCCTCCGTTTCTGTTGGGTGGGGTCTGCTAGCCTTGCTAGCTTCCGACCGCCACCAGCACTTTGCCTAGGTGGCCTCCCGCAAGATGGTCGAAAGCCTCCTGAACCTCGTCCATGGCAAACACGCGATCAATCAAGGGAGAAGCCTTCGCGCCGTCCAGCGCCTCCACGACTTCCGACCAGCCGACCCGTGCTTGATCCGGCGTGAATTTCCCCACATGGACTCCCTCAATCCGCGTTTGCTTGAACAGGAGCTGCCCCAATTCAATCTCCGCGCGGCGGCCCGCGAGCAGTCCGACCACCATTATTCGGCTATTCCGAGTAGAAAGTTTTATACCAGACTGGATAAAGGGACCGCCCAGATTCTCGACGATCACGTCCGCGCCGCCGCCAAACGCTTCCTTAACCTGGGCCTCCATATCATCCGCTTCGCTGTCCACCGCGGCGTCGGCGCCCAGTTCTTCGAGACGGCGCCGCTTGTCCGGATCGCGCGACAGAGCCACAACACGCGCGCCCGCCGCCTTTGCCAGTTGTACTGTAGCCACTCCGACGCCACCGGACGCACCGGTGACGAGCACGTTCTCTCCGCCCTTGATAGTGCCCTGGAAGAACAACGCCTTCCAGGCCGTGAGATAGACCAGGGGAGCGGCCGCTCCTTCTTCGAAAGTCCAACTTTCAGGTAACGATGCCACAGACCGCGCGGGAACCGTCACTAGCTCCGCCAGCGTCCCTTGCAGCGTGATACCCACCTCGCTTCGCAGGACGACTACCGAGTCGCCCTCGGAAAATCCGCTTGCGGACCCCGCCTTTTCAACAATGCCCGAGCCGTCCCGCCCTACCGACAACGGCAGGTCGCCGGCCCCAGGATAACGTCCTTCCACGAGCAATCGGTCCGCGGGGTTGAGCGCCGCGAATTTCAGGCGGATGAGGACTTCCTCCTCCTGAGGTTTTGGGTCCGGATAGTCATCCAGTTTCAGGTTGACAATGTCGCCAAACTCGCGAAAGCGCCAAGCGCGCATGAAAATCTCCTTGAGAAGAATGGGCGCCCGCACCGCGGCAGAGGCCCATCGCAACCAGAGCGCCGTGAGAACGCAATCGGAAAGACTATATTGTGCGTGCGAATCGCGCCGCGAATCAAGGAAGTTGATGGACGGGGGCCTGCGTCATCGGGTTTGATTTTCCTCACCGCGTCCTGATTCAATATCCGAGTTCCATGTTAACCATCGCAGTTCGGGCTGAGGATTCTGCCCTCGCCACCGCCAGCGACAAATTTTCGAGCCAAGCGTCAGAGGAAGAAACGATCCGAGGAGGCAGCCATGGGCTACGTTCGGTACATCGACAAGACCCGCGAGTACTACTTGAGCGAGGGATACGACAAGCCCTATCGCTGGGCGCGGCACGACGACATCCCTTTTACGCCGATGAAGAAGCCGTTGGCGGAATGCCGGGTAGGGCTGGTTTCTACAAGTGACGTGGCCATCCGTACCGAACTTGCGGAAAAGGAGCCGGACAGCGCAAAATATGTGAGCAGCGTCTACTCGGTTCCCTCGGACACGCGGGCCGAAGTACTCGTAAGCAGGCACGATGCCTACGACCATCATGCGACTCATCTTGACGATGCGGACTCGTATTTCCCTATCACGCGGCTGCACGAGTTCGCCGAGCAGGGAAGGGTCGCGAGCGTTGCTCCACATTATCACTGCGTGGGAACGGCGTATAGCCAGCGCAAGACGACAGAGATTGACAGCCCTGAGATTCTCGACCGCTGCCGTGCGGAAGACGTCGATGTCGTGCTTCTGACCCCGGTGTGACCGATCTGCCACCAGACCGTGAGTCTGGTCGCCCGTCACCTCGAAGCCAACGGCATTCCTACCGTGATCAACGGCACCGCTCGAGATATCGTGGAAGCCTGCGGAGTCGCGCGCTTCGTTTTTACCGATTTCCCATTGGGCAATCCCTGCGGCGAACCCTTCGACATCGAGATGCAGCGCCACATCGTCGGGATGTGTCTCGATTTGCTCGAAACTGCCACCGGACCGGGTGCCACCGTTCAGAGCCCTTACACGTGGAGCGAGGGCGAATCGTGGAAGGAGAACGTCCTCACCAAAGAACATCCCTTTCTTGAGGGTGAAGCCTACGACAGATGGATGGAAGGGAAGGAACAGTACCGGAAAGCGAAGAAGGCCGGCGAGGTCTAGCCCGAATCTCTCACCGCTCTTCTTGCGTCTCGCGGCCAAACGCCCAAGAGGATATTTCGAGAAATTCTTGACACGCATCAAATAAGGGGTTGACATGAGCCACGAAATATCATAATATAGGCAGAGGGTGAAGAACTTGGTGTATGATAGGTTCTAGTCTGACAGCGGTTTACCTGTAACATCATACAATCGAGTCGAGTTTCACAAGAACTTAACGGGATGTTCGGGCGAGGTGCCGATTGATACTTGGTACGCCTCGAGGCTAGTTTGGCGACTAATGGCGCGGTTTTGCGCCTTCCGCCCGGGGGATGTGTCCGTCACGGCATCGTCTCTACCTCTAGATTTCGGGATAATTATAGCCGTTCGCGCAGTCTGAGGAATATTTTGCACTGAGCGTGTGTTATGATAAACGCATTAGGTTGAGGAAAGGTTGGGTGGCCGACCCGGGGGTCTGGGGAGGCAATTCTCGACAGCCTGTACTAATTTCCCCCTCGCAAAAGTTTAACAACGGCCGCTGAATTGGGCCGATAACCAGTTTCCCTCTGCGAATCCTGGCGCGCTAGCGCCAGGTATTTGCGCCTCACCGGAGATGCCGGGCGCCCCCTCCCGGCATCTCCACCCCTTTTTCAGCTAGGCCGTCTCACCGGTTTTTGTAGCGAGACGGTGGATAACCGGGTTAGGACTACAATTTTCTTCCCCCCGCCCGCTTTCCAGTTCACTCCCGCCAGTCGATTGGCCGTCCCATGGCAAAAATGAGGCGATCCTCATTGTTTTGAAGGTTTATGGGGTTCGTGTCGGGTTTGGGGCGTCAGAAGTCAGTACTGGTCTCTATCATGGGAAAGACGACAAACTCAGGGCTGCGGCAGGATTGGTTAAGCCGCCTGTCGCGCGTCCGAGCGAAGCTCTTGGACGAGAAGATCGACGCGAGCGTTCGGCTGTCGAGGCCGGTCTGTTTGGCTGGGAAGACGCGGACGGCGCGGAAGCCGCTCTCGACGCGGCTCTGGGAACTCTCGGGAAGGCCGTCACTTTGGCCATCGAACCTCTGTATCTGCGTGCCAAGGAATACGACATGCTCCGCGACCGCCTCCCGTCCGTCAACTACGTTTCCGCGGATCCGCTGATCGCTCCGTTGCGCATGGAAGGCAACGACGAAACGTTGCAAGCCAGCGCCGTCATGACCATCGAGCCGGGGCTCTACGAGGAAGGATGGGAGTGCGCATCGAGGACGATGTGCTTCTCGCCGAAGGCGGAGCGGAATCTTTAACCGTCTTCCCGAGAGGCCTGCAAGTTATTGGCGGCCGCTAGCCCGCATCGATCTCGAATCGTTCGCTGGGCATCGAGCTTTCTTCACCGATTTGCAGGGGCGAAAAGAGGATTGGCATTGGCGGTTCCGCTCATACTATACTCGCGCGACGAAGACGATTTGGGGGGCAATTTCTTGCTGTTCCGACGTCAATAAACTGGATTGGGGAGCCGGTCGTTCATTGGGGTTCGGCGTATTCCCGGGCCAAATAACAGGAGGAATTTCCATGGATTTCATCACAGCACTCGTAACGTTCGTCGTGAATTTTTTCACGGACACACTCGCGAGCTTCATTATCGACATCCTGCTGGGCGTCGGTTAATATGCGAAATCGACTGATTGCATATAGCGCTCTGCTCTATGTTGTCTCGATTGGGATCGCTAGCGCTCAGCAACCGTCCTACCAGAATCTGCGTTTCAATGAAGATTGGTCGACAGTTCCGGAGGGTGAGAGCGGCGATCTTTTCGACCCCATCAAGAACATAGAAATAAGCGATAGCATCCAGCTTACACTGGGAGGCTCGGCACGTTACCGTTACGAATCCTGGGATGATTTTGGATTCGGCGCGATGAATGACGACGCCTTCTCGCTCTTTCGCTTCTACCTGCACAGCGACTGGCGGATAGGGGATAGTTGGCGCGTCTTCGTCGAGGGCCGGGCGACCACCGTAAACAATCGCGACCTGCCCGGGGGCAAGCGGGCTGCATTGGATATCGACGAATACGATCTGTGGAACACGTTCGTTGAAGGACAGTTTCCCGGATCCAACCTGGACGTTACCGTTCGCGTTGGCCGGCAGGAACTGCAGTATGGGGCGCAACGATTGATCAGCCCGCTCGATTGGGCGAACAATCGGCGCATATTCGATGGTGGGCTTGTAAGGATAAAATCAAAATCAGGTTGGATGCTCGACGCGTTCGTCACGGCTCCAGTAATGATCGATCCGGACGAATTCACGTGGAACGATACCGACCATACGCGACTTTTTTCGGCTCTCTACTATTCGCGCCCACTGAAGGAAGGCAAGTACAAACTTGACGCGTATTTGCTGGCTCTTAATCACATTGATGACGCGCCGGTCGAGGATGACCGTTACACTGTCGGCTTCCGATTGAATGGGAAGCTGAAGGGTAACTGGACCTTCGATACCGAAGCTGCGATTCAGTTCGGTGAGCGCGACTACACCGCCAGGCAGAGGCTTCCAACGGGGCGCTTCCGGCAAGACGAAGATATACTCGCTTGGATGTTTACCGCCGAAGCGAAGTATACCTTTGCCGAGAAGAAGTGGAAGCCTTGGTTTGTGTTGGGTGTTGACTTGGCGTCGGGCGATGATGACCCGAAGGATGACGACAACAACACGTTTAGCCATCTGTTCCCGTTGGCGCACGCCTACATCGGATTTGCCGATATAATGGCCCGCCAGAACGTAATCGGTCTGCGCACGCAGGTCGGTGCGTGGCCAATTGCGAAGAGGCTTCGGTTGCGGGGCGATGTGCACTTCCTGTGGTTGGAGAGTGAAGACGACGGCTTGTATGGCGCCTCTGGGGCGCTGGCTCGCAGTCACTTCATCGCAACTCCGGGTGGACGCATCATTGGCGCGGATGAGAGCGAAGTTGGAACCGAAGTCGATCTTACACTGCTCTACAAGATCGATAGACATGCGGATGTGCTCTTCGGATTCAGCCATGTATTCGCGGGCGACTTCATCGACGATACGGGAGCCAACAAAGACATTAGCTTATTCTATACACAGCTTCAGTACAAGTTCTAACCCACATCGCTCACAGCTTCCGGGGCAGGTGCTCTGCGACTCGTTTTTTTGTCAATTCT
>CAYNZS010000067.1:0-16726 GCA_964401695.1 uncultured Nitrospirales bacterium | reverse complement strand
GGCCCCGCCATGCGGGGCGGCGGTCTGTTCCTGGCCTTCGGCTGGCTTGTGGGGGGGGCGGTCTTCTTCGGCCGCTTCGTTCTGTGTGTCCTTACTCCCGGCGCCGAAGTTGCTCATCATCTCGCTCATCCCTTTGCGGCCCATCTCGAGCCCAGCTTCGACCAGGGGCAGGTCTATTTCGTCCACACCTCTTACGGCGGCGAGGTTCTCGACATAATCTTGCGTCTTGCTCCGCATGAAACCTGCGGGTACGCGAAGTACACGGGCGGCAGCCTCTTCCGTCCACGAATATTTCGACTGCAGTAAATCGCCATTAGCGTCCACCGCCGCAGAAGGTTGGCCTTGGACCGTTGGAGTCCCGTTGGCGCCATTCTCTTCTCGGACCTCTGTTGGTCCCGAGGCCTCAGCTGCGTTTGAATCGGCAAGCGAAAATGGCTTTCCTGTTTCATGTTCGATGGCGTCTTGGCAGAAAGCCAAGGTGATGACGCCGACACCGCTGCCGCGGGCCGACTTCTCGATGCGCCCCTTGGCCCGGCGGCGCTGTTCCTCATCTTCGATGCCTCCTATGGCCCTGCGCGCTTCGAGTGACCACTTCAGTTGACGTCCGTCGTAGGTTGCTTCGACCTCGATCCCGCCCTCGATCTGCGCAGTCTCTTCAATCATCTCGCTGGTGACTCTTTCGAAATCGGTGGCCCCGCAAATCGCGCATTTCACGGGTTCGGATTCGGTGGCCGCGGTGCCGCAGGCTTTGCAGACAGAAACTGGCTTCTCTTTGACATGGTCGTAGGCGAAGGCTTGGGCCAATCGCAGGGCCGACTTTCCGGCGTGTTTTGGCATGTAGCGGTCCATGGCTTCACCCACGAGCGCACTGGTGATGACGGAGTGGCCTTTCTCGACGGCCAGTCGAACGATGGCGGTACGTGCAACATTCTTCACCGTGTCCGGCACATTGGCCATGCGGTCCTCGGCCTCCTGGGTCCAGCGGATGGTTTCCTCGGCCTTCACGTCGAGTTTTGGGTAGGCCAGGCCGGTGGTCAGCAGGATGTCACAGGGGGACGACCGCAGAAGATTCTCCGTGTTGCTACCCAATCCCGCTTCATGGGCCAGGCTGTGCACACCGATCCGGCCCAGCACCAACAGCCAGGGCTTCGTCTTGCGCGCATGGTCGAGAATCTCCTGGAAAGCCTTGCCTGCAAGAAGGGTCTTGACGATCGAGACGCCTTTTTCGCGGGCCATGGTTTCTGCCACGTTGAGGTGTGACTGGTAAATTTGTGCGAGGCCGTTATCGATGATGTCTTCGTGGAGTTTGTTCTGTTCTTCGAAGTTGAAGACCTTGCTGGCCTCTTCGGAGAGGACGCCGGCGAGGCCGTTAAACACGGAGTAGTGGAGGTAGGGGTCGAAAACGGCGACACACTCAATCGTTCTGTCGAGGTGTTTGGCCAATTCCACAGCCGCGCAGAGGGCGCCAAAAGATTGAGGGCTTCCATCGATGCCGACCAGGATCCTGTCCCCCGGCCGAGTTCCTTCGCTGTTGAGGTCCTTGACCACCCACAGGTCGCCATCGATCTCCCGCGTGACCCGTTCGCACACGGACCCGATCAGACTGTCCCGTCCGCGGCCAAGGCCGAGGGCACCCATGATGACCAGGTCATATTTCGATATCCGGGCATCCTGGACGATCTCGATGTGATGTTTGCCATCCATCATCTTGGATTCGAATTCGAGTCCCGCCTCCGCACACCGTCTCTTGATGGGGTCGACATAACTTTCCGAAATGAGCTTGAGTCCCATGGCGATCATGCTGTCATGGACTCTGCGCTGATGCTCGAGTTCTTGTTCCTCGAGGTATTTCTCGGGCAGCGAGTACTCCATCTGTTTGAAGCGGTACTCGTGCATCTTTGCTGCGTAGACATGGCACCCCGTCAGCTTCGCGCCGAAGGCCACACCCAATTCGATCGCCAAGTTCTCTGCGCGCTTCGAGTGATCCGAGTTGTCCACGGGCACACAGATCGACTTGTACGCGACTGTACGCTCGGGCGTCGGCTCAATCTCCCCGGCGCCCTGCTGGGCTGGCATGGACTGATCTCGCGCTTCCTGGACAACCTGGTTCGTTACAACGGTGAACCCGCGTTGCCGCGCATAGGTTTCGACGGTATCTCGAATGTGTTCCTGGATAAGGGACGGCGCCCCCTGAATCGCCTCGGTGGCGTCCTTTTCCCACGGCAATGATCCCGAATTGGTTTCGTATTGAACCTTCGCAGGCTGAGTGTCGACGCGAAACGGGGTCTTGTCCTTCACTTCGGAGATCCAGAACACGTAGGCGTAGGGAAACTGGGGCTGGTAAATGTGGAAGGGTTCCGACTCGAACAAGGTTCGCAAGAGCATGACGAAGGTATGGCGCGGATCGTCTTGTCCAACGATCTCGACGGCGGTGTTGAGCTGAAAACTCGTAAAGACGGGTGCTTCACCGGTGAAAAGTAGACTGGCAAAGGGCCTGCGCTGGAGCGCGGAAAACGTAGTCTTCTCGAAGATCTCGAGAGTGGCGCAGGCACGGTAGTCGATGGCGTCTCGGTCGAGATAAAACTTGCGCGCCGCCTCGACGCGCTCGCGTAGCGAGTCCTTCCAAGGCCTGCCGCGGGTGGCCCCGTGGACTTGCTTAAAGAAGGCGATGTATTCGTCGAGGAACTCTTCTTTTGGCAGAAATCCGACGCCCTTGTTGCAGCAATTGAAGGGGAATGGCTCGCCGCCACTGCAGGTGGTGACCATGGGCAGGTGGTAGGAAGCGCAACGGAGCGCCTGGCCGCCGCCATCGAGCATGCGGCCGTAGGCCTGACGCCGGCATTCTTCGAACCATTGAATCTTGTCCGCAGGCAGTTGCTGAAGTGGCACGCTCTTTGGGGCATCTTCGAGGTCGAGCACCAGGTCGTCGGAGTTCACCACGATCCTGGAAAGAGCGTCCGATCGGGGAATCTGCGTCTCACTCATACCTTGACCTCCTTTGAAATGAAAGCACCTTGCCCAGGCCTTCTCCGGATGAGTACGATAGCGATCAATTCGAGTCCAAATACTATGAGTGCGGCCCGCGTCATGGGCCATACAGGCGAAACGGCCTTGCTCGGCTCGGCATACACGTAGAACCACGAGGTCAGACCACGCCGGTTTCCACGCTCCTGGCTCCACCCGTCCCACACGGAGAACGCGACCGGGGTCCATTGGCTCTCTTCAAACGAAATCCCGCGTTCCGAACGCCGTTTCTGCTTGAAGACAACGGTCCATTCGCCGTCCGCGAAGTGCGTCTCGACTGCGAGGTCGCCGGCATCGCCTTCCGTCAAACTCGACGAACCCCGCCCCACGTACCGTTGTGCCTTTTCCTGTGCCAGATCGGCAAACCAAAGGTCCACGGAATTCTCGAGGTCGCCGAAGATGAAGTAGGGAAGCCGTATGCCGTCAGGTAGTGCCGAGGGAAATTGAATCGCCACCGCATCACTGTAGGCGCTTTCTTGCACATCCGAAGTTTCTGGCGCCGCTTCCGTTTCCGCGTCATCGTCGGCGGCAAAGAAATCGTCGCCCGAGTTTTCGTCTTCGGTTGCGCCGCCGAAGAAGTCGTCGTCCGTGGTTTCGTCTTCGGTTGCACCGCCGAAGAAGTCATCCGCTTCGCTCGTCTCGTCTTGAGCCCCGGAGACTTCCCCGAAGAAATCGTCGCTATCCGCGCTGGTCTCCCTGCCAGTGCTGGGTTCGCCGGGTGGCTGGGTTTCGACGCGCTCAACTTCCATGGCCGGATCGTTGGACCCGGCGATGTCCGGACGCATGTCGTGCCATTTGACCAAGAACGCTACGTCATCACGATTGTAGATAGCTTTCACTTCGATGCCGTTTGCCGGGGGCTGGAACTCCCTTCCGGGTTCCATTACCTGACCGACCACGGGAAAATGTGCGCCCTCGGCGGGGTCAAACAGGGCTGTCAAGGCCTCGAAGGCTTCGCCCTCGCCCAGGGCAATGTCTTGCTCGACGTGCTTGGCAATGAGACGGTCGGAATAGGCAGGTTCATCGCCCGCACCTAATGAATAGACGTAGTCGACCAGCTGCCAGCGCTCGTCTTCGGTCAGGGACTCGACGTAGGATGGCATGGGCGTCCCGTTCATGCCTGTGCTGAAGGTGCGGTAAATGTCCTTTCGCGTGGGGCCGCCGCGATAGGTCCAACGCTTCGTTAGATTGGCCGAGCGAATAGGATACTCCGAATCGTCCTTCAACGTGGGTGCGGAAGGTCCATCGGCCCGCCCCTTGTCTCCGTGGCACGATCCGCACTCCATACGTTCGTAGGCCTTACGGCCGAGTGTGGCCGACTCCTCGGAAAACGCGGGAGGTTCGGAAATGGTGATGGGTGGATCGTAGAAGTCCGGATCCTCGAAGCTGGGGCTGAAGGTTTTGATGTAATAGATGATGTTCTTGACTTCATGGTCGGCGAAGTCGGGCCAGCCTATCATGGTCGTGTAGGGCATGCCCTCGCGAATCACTTTGATCAGGTCGTCGTCCGTTGGCAATGCGCCGCTCGGGGTCGTGCGAAGCTTGAAGCGGCCCGCCGTAAGATCGCGGGGCCGCGGCTGCATGTAAGGGGCCGCGTAGCCATTTCCGTCCCCGTCGACACCGTGGCACTGGGAACAGTATTGATCGTACAGGGCCTTGCCGGCCTCGCGCTGCTCCTCGGTGCCTAAATCCGGTTCAACATCGGCGCCCCAGACGGGCAGAGAAAGGCTCGCGAACAACACCATTGGAAGGGCGATGTGCAGCGTTCGGATCATTCGCCGTGTTCCTCCTGTTCGCGCGGCCGCTGGCCGGTGTGATCGTACAAGAACAGAACGACGTCCCACATTTCCTCGACGGTCAGGAACTTTTCCCACGCAGGCATGGCCGATTCCCAGGGCCCGCCTTCGTCGGGCATGCCGGGCCCTCCTTTCGCGATGCGCCAGAACAGGAAGCCTTCCTCGAACATAGCGATCGTGCCCGAGTCGCGGAAATTCGTGGGGATGGGGTTAAGTCCGTAGGCGAACAGGCCGTCGCCCAACAGGTCATCGCCATGGCACAGAAAACAATTTTCGTAGTAGACGCGCCGTCCGTTCTCGACGTGCTCAGCGAACTGCTCCGTCTCCGTCTCTTCCAGTTCGCGGAAGGGGTTCGCCGATGCGTTGAGGTCGAATTCCTCATCGTGCACGGTGATGGGTTCGGAAGGCGGTGCGGGATGCACCGTTCGCGCGAACGAGGGGGCTTGAATGGGCTGGGTCATGGCCACGTATATCTGCGCCGCCACCAGCGCCGGAATCGCAAGCGCGACCAGGACGAGATAGAGCTGGTACCTGGGCTCGACGATCAGTAGCAGAATGGGGCGGGAAAAATCGGCCCAGCATTCGCGGCTGGACACGACGTAGGTTGCGAGGGCAAGGAGCGCAATGCCCATGTACATGACCACAACGGTGGTGGGAATGGGGATGGTGAAACCGTAAACGAGGGAGAGGTACATGGCGGCAGTCCACGCGACGATCCATAGAAATAAGCCCGCTTTGAACACGCGCAAAACGATCAGAATCACGAGGATGGGCAGAAGGACAGAAAGATTCATTTGTCCCCCTTTCGCGAAGCGAGGAACTCGGCGATGGCCTGGAGTTCCTGAAGGGTGGCCTTCGTGTACACGCCCGCAGCTTCCATGGCATTTTTCTTTTGTTGCACCTCCGGCGCCGGCAGGAGGGGTATGATCCCCGGATCGATGATGCCGGAAAGAATGCCGGCACTGTCCAATCGCGCGCCCACATCGTGCAGGCTGAGAGGTGATCCGCCGGTATCGGCTTCAGGTGCGTCCATGGGGTGACACTCGGCGCATCCATACTTCAGGAAAAGGGTCTGGCCTTCCGGCGCCGTGGCCTGTGCAGTTCCGGCGTCTTCGCCAGGAGCCGGCGGCGCTTCCGTAGCAGCGACTTTTGTGCCACCGTTGTATGCGTGTTTGGTCTCCATGGTGACGTCGGGCGCCCCGCCGAGGCTTTGCAGATACGCGATGACCGTCATAATCTCGTCATCCGTCAAGCTGATGGGGGCCTTGTTGATGATGGGCATGCCGGGGTTAAAGCCTTCGACCACGTAGACGTCCGGCTCATAGAGTGATTCCACCAGATAGTCCAGGCCGCTCATCCCGGGGACGCGTGAAGCTGCGCTCGAACCAATCCCTTCGAGGTCCGGAAACCGCAGCGCGCCCAGACGCCCAATGGTGTGGCACGTAAGGCAGATCCCCTTGCCCTTGGAAATCTCCAGGCCGATTTCGACCATTTCTGCCGTCGAGATGTCCTTGCTGATCTCGATGACCTCCGGCGCGGGGACTTCTTTCTGCGGAACCGTCAGCCCGACGAAGGTGTAGAACAGCGTAGAACCGACGACGAGGAGCAGGATGTTGACGAAGGGCGGAATCCTCATGATGCGCCCCCTCCTGAAGATTCCCAGTCTTTCTTACCGGAGAGGCTTGCGAGCCAGAACACGAATCCGATGAGGACGAAGAACACCATCACGTTCACCGAGACGACCTTTGTCGCGAATCCGAGGGTGGGGGTAAATGCGTCGACGGACGTGTCGCGGATGACGCCGTATACGTGCCAGTGTTGGCGCAGTCCCGACCGCGCGTAGCCCATGAGGCCCATCAGCCAGGTGAAGGTTACCGCGATGAAGATAAGCACGTATTGCGAAAGAGCCGGCATCTGTCCCCACCGCGTTTCGCCCATAGTTTTGGCTCGGTTGAACATGAAAATGTCGATAATGGTCACCGATATCAGCGCGAAAACAACGGAGAGTACCTGGGGTATGGACAGGCCGATGCGCACGGTGGTCGGCACGAAATAGCCGTACACCCCCAACGAAATAACCGTGAAGGCCGTGCCAGCGAAGATAAGCAATTGGGCCCCTTTGCCGGCCTTGGCCCAGGAAACGGTTGGCGTGATGCCGCTCCGGCGATAGAGGAGAAAGCTGAGGTAGGTGGTCAGAATGAGAAGGTTGACCGCCGTGTTTTTCGCGGACATGACGCCGAGGATGCCGAGGATAGGATGAAACGAGCCGCCCATTTCACGCACCTCGGCGGCCGTCGTGATGGGCGAACGGGGCGTCGCCCATATGGCGAAGCAGATGGCGATGACGACGAGCAGGTATTTGATGTAGCCGCGGTACCGCTGGGCCCCTTCGATGCGTCCCATACCCATCCACAAATAGAGATTGCCGCCCACAAACAGACAGCCAATCAGAACGGCCTGGATGATGAACAACCAGGAAAAGGCCCCTCCCATCAAGGTCAAGCCCATGGTCTGCGAGAAGGCATAGATTTCCGCGGCAAGGTAATACCCGGCAAAGGGCAACGGCAAAAAGGCGACAATGGCGATGAAGTTGCCGATGTAGCCCATCCAATCGTAGTGGGCCCGTTCCTCGTCGGTGGACGCGTGGAGAAACTTGAAAGCCGCGTAGGCGGCCGCGATAGACCCGCCAAAAGAAACGTTGGCGATGGTCCGGTGGATGTTGATGGGCATCCAGGTGAAATTGTGTACGGCCTCCCAGGTACTGATCAGTGCCCCCGTTTCCGAAATGCCGTTGGGCGAAGTCATGAAGGTCAGCCACGCGTTGGCGATAACCATGATGCCCGTCCCCACCACATTCAGGCCCACGCCCAGCGCCAAATGGACTTTGGGCGAGAACTTGCCCCAGCCGTAGTAGTAGGTGTAGAGAAAACCCGCCTCTGCGAAAAACAGCAGCACATAGGGAAGGAAGGTGGGCGAAAACACGTGCATCAAATAATGGGTGAACCTTGGGTACAGCGCAATCAGCATAAAGGTCAGCGCTGCCCCAAGGGTGGCAGTCAACGAAAACGAAACTGAAAGCAGCTTGGTGAATTCGTAGGCAAGGGCATCGTAACGTTTGTCGCCGGTGAAGAAGCCGATGAACTCGATGATCAGCGCGAAAATCGGTACTGCCAGCACAAAGGCCGCGAACAAAAGATGCAACTGGGCAATAGACCAAACCGCGACGCGGCTGCCGATGACGGGGAAGGCCCGGTATTCGACCTCCTCCAACGGCACGCCGCCCTCGGCCAGCGGCAAGGTCCGCAGTTTCTCTTCGTGGTCCGCCTGCGCGTCCGCCGCGCCTTGCATGGCGGGCGTAGGGTCAGAATCCACCAGCCCAGTTTCCAAGGGCGCGCGGTACTCGTTGTCGAACACCACGAGCACGCGCTGAAGCGCCACCACAAACACCATGGCAGCCACCAGCGCGCAAACCCCTGCAAGAACGATCTTGGCTTTAGTCATTCGCAACGAATTCCGATTTGGTGATGCCTTGCGCGGACCATCCCGATCTCGACACGGGCACGAGGGGAACGATGAAACCCGTGCCGCTTCGCCGTCTCGAATCTCACGTCACTCTCCCTTTTGAAGCGCGCGAACATGGGCCACCACCGCCCACCGATCTTCGGCGGAAAGCGGATAGGCATAGCCGGGCATGAGCCCGACGCCATCCGTAATGGCCGTAAACAGTTCGCCGTCGAGCATCGTTCGGATGCGCAAATCGTGGAGGCTCGTCGTGGGCACACTGCCCCGCTGGAACAAGATGCCTTCGCCATCGCCCGACGGGCGGTGGCACGGCGCACAATAGATCCCGTATCGGCCGGCCCCGCGGGCGAGCAACGCGTCCGTAACCTCGATAGGGTTCGCCACCACGAAGTCCCCCCCATCATCCTTCCCGGCATACAACCCGAGGTCTTCCTCTAATTCGCCGAGGGCCACCGTACCAGGCACGGGAGCCTGCATGGTCATCCGGTCGTAGAAAAACGCATTGGTACTCTGGGCCTTGTATTTCCCTTGCGAATCCATATCCGGCCACACATGGATGGGCGGGTGTTTCGAGGTCAGGCCGCGCCCGCAACCCACCGCGAAACAGGCCAACACTAGACAGCACGCAACATGCCAAATCAAGCGGTTACGATGGCTCATGCGTGTGCCTCCCCCGCCGCTTCGCCCGACAGGTCGGGGTGCGGGTTGCGCACTTTGGCCAAGTAGGAAACGCGGGGACGGCTGTTGGTCTCGCCAAACACGACATAGTTCCGTCCGTCGTGTTTGTTCTTTGCCACGGCGCTGCCGGGATCGTTGATGTTCCCGAAAGCGATGGCATCGACGGGGCACGCCTGCTGGCACGCCGTCTGCATATCCCCGTCCCGTACCGGACGCCCTTCCCGTTTCGCCTGCTTCTTGCCCGCGCTGATGCGCTGAAGGCAAAAACTGCATTTCTCCATGACGCCTCGCGAGCGCACGGTTACGTCCGGGTTCTGAGCGAGCTTCACCACTTCGGGCAAGTGTTTGGTCAGGTGGAAATAATTGAAGCGGCGCACCTTGTACGGACAGTTGTTCAGGCAATAGCGCGTGCCGATGCACCGGTTATACACCATCACGTTGAGGCCTTCGTGGTCGTGGACCGTCGCGGCCACTGGGCACACCTGTTCACAGGGCGCCGTCTCGCAATGTTGGCAAGGCATGGGCTGGAACACCATCGCCGGATTCTCCGGGAGCGGGTAGCCGCCGATAGGACCGCCTTCCAGTTTCTCGTCGGGCGAGGAACTCGTGAAGTAACGGTCCAGACGCAGCCAATGCATCTCCCGTCCGTTCTTCACCTGCTCTTTCCCCACGACGGCGATGTTGTTCTCGCTTTGACACGCGACCACGCACACGCTGCAACCGGTACACCGCGACAAATCGATGGTCATGCCCCACTGATTCCCTTGGCTCCAATCCACGGGATCCTTGAACAAGGGCTTGGGCGCCCCACCGTGGCCTCCCTCATGCTGGGCAAAATCCGGGTGCTCCTCGTAATGGTGCAGCGACGCCTGTTGAACGATATCCCGGCCCACCATCGTACTGTGATCCTGTGTCCCCGCAATGGGATGGGTGCCGCCCGTCTTCTCGAGCCTCAATCCCCCGTCAAAATCCGGGGCGCTCGAAGTCCGCAGGGCATAGAGGTCGGCACCTACACCATTGCCCACCCTCCCCGCCGCACGGCGGCCATAGCCCAGGGTGACGGAAACCGAATCGTCCGAATGGCCCGGAAGGATCCAAACCGGAACTTCCACGGAACGCTCCCGGTACGCTAGACGCACCACATCTTCATTCGCCACGCCGAGTCGCTCCGCCGTCGCAGGACTCAGCACCGCGGCATTGTCCCACGTCATCTTCGTAATCGCATCGGGAAGTTCCTGCAGCCAGCTGTTGTTGGCAAAACGTCCATCAAAGACGGTCGGCGAAAGACGAAAAACGATCTCCAATCCGTCTGCATCACTCGGTACAGACAGAGCGGCCAGGGCCTCGGATAGCGCTTGCGGACGGGGCTTCGGTTCACTCGGACTATTTGCACTGCCTTCAAAAAGACCGTCATGGAGCGCACGATTCCATTTCGCCTCGAAGCCAGTTTCCCCGAGGCTTTCTTTCCAGGTCGCACGAACGAGCTCATACCCGGCCAGGGCCTCCTCCCCGGGAAGGGCCCCTTCCCCCGCCATAGCGCCGAGAACTTCCACCGCACTGTGTGCACCGAACAGCGGAAGAATCAGCGGTTGAATGACGCTGGCCGGCGCGCCCGCCGCACGGGCATCGCCCCACGCTTCGAGGAAATGGGTTTCCGGCACATGCCAGTCGGCGAGAGCGGATGTTTCATCCACATAAGGACTGAGGTGAATGGTCGTCGCCACATCCTTAAGCTTGGCAAGCTTCGCGCCAAATTCGAGATCGACCGGCGCGGTATAGACCGGATTGCCCCCCAGCATCACGAGCGTGGAAATCTCTCCACCGTCCATCGCCGCAGCCAACGCAGCCAGTTCCTGACGGCTGGGACGCGATGCGTCTTCGAATCCGTGATACGTTACGGTAGCGTTCCCATTACCCAAGGCAGCATTCAGGGCAAACACGGCTGCATGAACAGCCGGCGGTTGAACGCTTCCCGCGACGATGATGCCTTCGCCCCGGTGCGCGAGAAGGTCCTTCGCCAACACTTCCATCCAATGGGCATCCACCCCAGGAACATGGTCCCCCGGAACACCGCCGTCCGCGCTCGGCGCAGCCCTCTCGAGGTCGAGGCCTTGTTGGCGCAGTTCCGCCGCAAGGGCCACAACAAATTCTCCAACGCCCCGGCTCGAAAGGCGAACGCGATGATCGGCGTTTGCGCCCGTCACGGAGTAGCCGCTCTCGGCCACATAGAGACGATTCATCGACGGGTGCTCCGAGTCCAGGTGACGGCCTTGGGCAAAGCCCTGGGCATTCGCGACGTTGCCCGTATCCGTTCCCAGGAAGTCGGCATCCAGCGAAAGAATCACCCGGGCCCGATCAAAACGATACACAGGCTGAAGACCCGCCCCGGAAACACCGATTTGCGTTACCGTAGCCGACGCGATGCCGTCAAAAACATTTTCCTCACTCGCCGCCTCGTAGGCCGCCCAGCGCGCTCGTGGAAAGCGTTCCAGAAACGCCTTCTTCAAACGGGCCAGCGTGGGCGACGAAAAGGACTCGCTCAACACGGCCAGCCCAGCACCTTGCGACTCAAGATGGCCCGCCTCAAGTTCGCGCCACGCCGCGACAAAATCGTCCCACGTCTTGGCCGCGCCTTCGTAGCGAACCGACTGCGAACGGTCGGGGTCGTAGAGGCCAAGGATGGCCGATTGCATATGCAAGTTCGACCCCCCCGACGTTGACGGGTGGCGGGGATTCCCCTCTATCTTGACGGGCCGCCCTTCGTGGCTCTCCACTACCAGCCCATAGGCGCCCAACGCCAACGGCATCGTCGTCGCATAGTAACGCGGAACCCCAGGCACCACCCGTTCGGGAGGGTCTACGTAGGGCACTATCGTCTCCACGGGACGCCGGCACGACGTCGCACCCGCCAGCGCGAAAGACGCCGCCATCAGCTTGAGCAGCTCGCGCCGGGTGAAGTCCAGACGCGGTTCAGCCCTGTCGTCGCCAGCCCGATCCATTCCGTTCCTCGTTTCGTCTATCGATGGCACGCCGAGCAGTCCTCAGAAGGGTTGATGCCCCGTTCAGTCCGCAGCAGCTGCGCAATGGCCGCTTGCTCCACCGGCGGGGTCCAGTCCATGTTCGTTACTTCATCCAACGGACGCAGATGCAGGCCGGGGTCGCGGTGGCACTCGATGCACCACGCCATACTCAACGGCTGAACCTGCTGAACGACCTCCATCTCATGGACGCGGCCGTGGCAACTCGAACACCCCACACCAACGCGAAGGTGAACACTATGATCGAAATAGGCGTAGTCGGGGATTTTGTGGACCCGAATCCACGCGATGGGGTTGCCGCTGGCAACACTCTCGCGCAACGGTTCGAGAAGCAAGCTATCCCGCAGCACCGTGGCATGGCAGTTCATACAAACCTTGGTCGGCGGCACCGTGGCCACCGCTGAGACTTCAACCTGGGCGTGGCAATACCGGCAGTCGATACCCATGTCCCCTACGTGCAACTTGTGGCTGTACGCAATCGGCTGCACGGGCCGATACCCCACGTCCGTGAATTTCGGCGACCCGTAATAACCCACAACGCCCGCAGCCAAGACCGTGAACGGAAAGGCTCCGACCCAGACAACAATCGGGATGCGATTCGTCCACTTCGGAAAAATCTGTGCCATCGTCAGCCGAGCCTTGCCATAATGTTTCGCTGTGTTTTGGTTTCGTTCTTCAAATTCCTAGGCCTGGTTCTCGAAGGCTAATGCCTCTGCGAGCCGTGGGTCCTTCTCCGGGATCAGCGACCGGCGGCCCATGGCCACACGAGTGGCTGCGATAAACAACAAGCCAAATCCGGTCAGACAGACCACATCAAATAGGTGGAAAGGGATCTTCCCCAAAGCGCCGAATTGCTCCTGCGGCATGATGAGCCAGTACAGGTCCAGCCCATGCATCAACAACACCCAAGCACAACCCGCCGCCAACAAAGACTTCCTGCGTTTAATGTGTTTTGACATAAGGAAAAGGAAAGGGAGGAAGAAGTGGCCGACCAACAGGGCTAGGCTCATCCACATCCAAGAGCCTTCCTGACGGCGCACGTACCAACCCGTTTCCTCCGGAAGGTTCCCGTACCAAATCAGCATGTACTGCGAAAAACCGATGTAGGCCCAGAACACAACGAAGGCAAAAGTCAGCTTACCCACGTCTTGCAGATGTTCGACCGTTACCGAGTCCTGCAGGCGGCCGAATCGCTGAATCACAATGACGGCCAGCGCCAAAAGCGCGAAAAACGAAACCACGCTGCCTCCGAAAAAATACACACCGAAAATCGTCGAAAACCAATGCGCGTCGAGTGACATTAGAAGGTCGAAGGACGCAAAAGTGACCGTCAGCGAATACACCATCATGCCCGGGCCACTCAATCGCTCCATCTTGAGCGCCAGTTCCGGGTCACCCGTCTCATCCTGTTGGCCCGAGGCCCGATAGAAATAATGCGCCAAGAATATCCACACGCCAAAATAGAAAATCCAGCGTACGACGAAGAAAGGTGTGTTGAGATAGGCCGCCTTCTGTTGCAGGAGCGCGTCCTCGACGACTGCGTCGGGTTGTGCCCACACGTACAGTTGACCTAGGCCGAGGAGGATCGGTATGAACAGCAACGGCGTCAGCCATAGGCAGGCCGCGAGGTTCTCCGCCATTCGGCGCACCGTAACGCTCCAGCCGGCCCGCGTAAGGTGCGTGACCAATACGAAGAAGAGCGCCCCGAGCGCCACGCTCAGAAAATAACTAAAGCCCAGGAGATACGACTGTAAGTATCGTTGGTAACCACCGCCGACTACGAGCGCCGCCAACCCACCCCCGACGAGAAGCACGACGCCTATCCAGGCCAAGGGGTCCAAGCGAACAGGGCGGCGCTTCTCGCTTTGGTCGCCTGCCTTCTCCGAAACCTCCGATTCCTTCATCGTCCCTCGCTCGTCTGAGAGCACCGCGAGACCTCCCATCTGCTCCAATCACGCCTGAAGCTCCAGCCCCAAAAACCTCGACCAAAGCCAAGCCAACCTACTTCAAGATATCCCGTTCTGACCGGCCTCTTCTTCCCAAATAACTTCGCACCGCAGACTGTCCGCCGAACTCAACAAGGCACGACACTCCGATACATCGAACTTAGGGTCAGACGATTCGATCGTCAGGAAGTAGCCGTCCGACGTCACCGCCTTGAAGCCCTCATCGAAAAATACCCAGTGGTGCAGCCGGGGCAGCCCGTTCAGAATCAGCATGCCGAAGAAGGTGCCCAGAGCGCTGAACAGTACAGTAAGTTCGAAGACCACCGGGATGTTCGCTGGCAGGCTCCATAAAGGTTTACCGCTAATCACGAGGGGGTAGTCCACCGCGTTCATCCACCACTGCATCCAAACACCCAAGACACACCCGAAGGTACCGCACGCAAACACAATCCAGCCCAACGCCGTGTCCCGAATGCCCATGGCCCTATCCAGTCCATGAATGGGATAGGGCGTGTGCGCGTCCCATCGGCGAAAGCCAGCGGCGCGCACCTGCTCCGCCGCACGAAGCAGTTCCTCGGGTGTCTTGAACTCGGCCAACAGGCCTGCGGGCTCACCGTGCCCCGAGCCCTCGGACTGCTCCAGGTGATCTGTCGCTTCTGCTGGCAACGTCTCGTTTCTTCGACTCACGGCTGACTCTCCAGGGCATGTTCTGGAACCCCATGGTGCGCACCGGGGCCCGGCAGAACGCCCTTCACTTCCGCCATGGCGATCAGGGGCAAGTACCTGCAGAACAAGAGGAACAAGGTAAGGAAAATCCCAAAACTTCCCACCAGCATCCCGATGTCCACCCAGGTCGGCGTGTAGTAATCCCAACTTGAGGGCAGGAAATCATTCGCCAAAGAACTCACGACAATGACAAAGCGTTCAAACCACATCCCGATGTTCACGAAAATGCACAGGATCCAGATGATCCAGACCTTCGTGCGGCACTTCTTGAACCAGAAAAACTGCGGGACCAGAACGTTGCATGTCACCATCGTCCAGTAGGCCCACATATACGGCCCAAGGGCGCGGTTCAAGAACGTGTATTGTTCAAGTGCGTTACCGCTGTACCACGCGATAAAGAACTCGACGCCGTAGGCATAGCCGACCATCGAACCAGTGGCGAGCATGATCTTGCACATGTTCTCCAGGTGCCGAAGCGTAATAAAATCCTTCAGGCCGAACCACTGCCGCGCCGGGATCAACAGCGTCGCCACCATTCCAAAGCCGCTGAAAATGGCCCCCGCAACAAAATATGGGGGGAAGATAGTAGAGTGCCAGCCGGGGAGGATAGAGGTCGCGAAATCCATGCTCACAACCGTGTGAACGCTCAGGACCAGGGGTGTGGCCAGGGCCGCCAAGAAAAGATAAGCGCGCTCGTAACGATGCCAATGCCGTTGGGATCCGCGCCAACCAACGGCGAGAATGCCGTAAATGACCTTACGCAAACGGGTAGGGGCCCGGTCACGCAATGAAGCCACGTCGGGAATCATGCCCATGTACCAGAAGATAAGTGACACCGTGAAATAAGTACCCACCGCGAACATATCCCAGAGAAGGGGACTCCGGAAATTCGGCCACAGTGCCATCGAGTTCGGATACGGGATCATCCAGTACGGCAGCCACCAACGACCGATGTGGATCGCCGGGAATATGAGCGCGCAGATCACCGCGAAAATCGTCATCGCCTCGGCAGCACGATTGATCCCCGTGCGCCACTTCTGACGAAACAAGAACAAGATGGCTGAAATCAGCGTACCCGCATGACCGATACCCACCCAGAAAACAAAATTGACAATGCCAAAACCCCAGCCCACAGGATTCTGGACACCCCAAACCCCCACCCCCACCCCAAACAAATACGCAAGAAGCGCGAGGAACATCAGCGCGATAAGCGAAGAAATGGAGAAAGCGATGTACCAGGTACGAGGCGGCCTGGGACGTTCTACAACAGCGCAAACGGTGTCCGTAACTGACTTGAAACCATGGCCGCCCGTAACCAGAGGCGCGCGCCTGGTGGGGTCGTCCAAGGTTATGTCGACGGCGGCTACGCTCATTGATCATTCAATTGGCATTGGTTCATCGCGGAGGTCTCTGGCCCGCGAGACAAAAGCGTCGTATGCACCTGAGGCGCCTTTCCCCTGGAATACCCATCGAGTAACGGTTCACGGGGTTGCGATTATCTTTCGAAGTCTAGATACTGCAGTCGATGTTCTTGATGGCACAACACTCGGCATGTCTGACGTTGTTTGCAGATGCCTTCAGAAACCCATTAACGGGACCTCTTTCTCCGATTAAATGGCGTGTTCCTGCGGTTGAACCTTCTTTTAGTGAAGTCCCGTGGCGATGGCAAGAGTCGGTAGGCGGCCTCGCCATCGCCTTTCCCCGCAACGCCGTGACAGGAGGAGCAGTTCGCCTCGCAAAGACTCTTGCCCTGCACTCAGACGTTTCCAAAACAAACTATGGGGTTCAGGGAAGTCTTGATCAATCACTACAGGAACGATTTTGGAGTTCACAAAACGTGATTTTAGAGTCACGGAAAAGGTGATACAGGTAGAATCGAAACGAGGTATCTGGCGCTTCAGGCTCAGTTTTCCAGAAGTATCAGCCCTTCGCGGAGAGCGTATTTCGTCAGGTCGGCGAGGTTGGCAGTTCCCAATTTGCCCATGATATGAGACCG
>CAYNZS010000066.1:0-16729 GCA_964401695.1 uncultured Nitrospirales bacterium | reverse complement strand
TGCCGACATTGAGGGCATGTGCGGCTTGGCGCAGGCGAACCGGGGCCGGGGGCATACTCGCTGCTTCAAATGTGTAGCCCCACCATCGAGACGCGGCGATTCTTCTACATGAACATCTGGCCCAAGATTCTGACAAGCAAGGCGCTCGAAGAACAGGTGACGGTTCTCGATTCGGCCACGGTGGCGACAGTCGACATTCTTCCCGACCTCGAAAGAATGTCGAGAGAGGCGCGTGGTTGTGGGCGACGCGAGCGCGAAGCCCGAGTACCTCAGAGCAGCGTAGACCTCCCACGCAAGCGACCGCCCTTACCCACCGGCCCCATCCGTCGCCGCTCACGGTGAGCGACGGATGCCTCCGGCAGAAAAGGGCTTAGCCACGGCCCTAAACCGAAAAGCCATGCCTGTTGCACTTAGTATATGAATCCGGGTTCATCGCTAAGTTTGAATCCCTGGATCCAGGTCCTGACGATCTCTTATTTGCGGGAGATATGATCTGCATGTCATGATGCGCGGGGGATACCAAGAACCGGAGACGCGCGCGAACAACCAGAGGATTATCTGGAGGATTGACCCATGAAACCACTCCGCAAGGTCATGCCAGCGCTCGCTTCGCTGTCGGCAGATCACATGAACGCCTCTTCCAGCGATGAGCCTAACGAGGCCCACTTCCACCACCTTCATTTAAACGTGACCGACCCGGCGGCTTCGATCGCGTTTTACAAGAAATACCTGGGCGCGGTGGGCACCAAGTACCGCGGCAAGGTGGATGCGCTCTTCACGGAGCGCTCCTTTATCTTGCTGAATAAGGTAGGCGAACCTGCTAGGAGTGCGCCTACGACGTCGCTGAAACACGTCGGATGGTCGGGCGTGGACGGGCCCGCCGAGTATGAATGGCTCAAGAGACAAGGGGTCGAGTTCGAGACGCCCCCGCAGCCGCTGGGCGAAGATCACTATATGTATTTCTACGGCGAGGACCGGGAGTTGCTCGAGATCTACACAGGGGCGAGGAACCACCGCTTCGAGCACATGCACTTTTGGGCGGAGGATCCGAACGTGACGGCGAAGTGGTTCGTCGAGACTGTCGGCGACGGCATCCAGGCCGACGGAGTTGGCGAAGGGGGCCGGCCAAGACCTGAGCCTGAATTCGCCGATTGGGTGCGGTCGTGCACGATGGACAATGTAAATTTCTGCATCTTCGGGCTACCCAGGAGAGGAGGCCCGGCGTGGCCCAAGGGGATGCCGGATGAGTGCGAGCCGACCAAGGGAAGTGTGATTGACCATCTCGCCTTTTCGTACCGCAATATCGAACCGGTCTTTGAACGTATGAAGGCGGCCGGAGTGGAGATCGTCGAACCGACCACGCGAAAGGAAGAGGGCCATGACAGCTTCTTCATCATGGGACCCGGTAAATTGCTCTTCGAAATCGTGGAGGACAGGCCCATTCCGGAGGGAATATGGGAGTGAAGCAAATACGAGTGGGGGCCAAAGCCTGAGATTGCCGGCTGTGGGTTGTGCCCCGCGGAAATTCATCCGCGCCAATAACCGTGAGCATGTTGAGTCCGCCGTTCACAGGCTGTTCGGCAAACCGAAACACCGTCATCGGAGCACCGGACGCGACGATCCAAAGAGAAGAGGAGATTAGAAAGATGGGTATGATTCGAGCAGGACGACTGGCGGCCAAGATCCTCAAGCAAGAGGGAGTAGAACACGTTTTCACTCTGACCGGCGGACACATCATGTCGATCTTGCAGGGGTGCGAAGATGAGGGGATACGGGTCGTCGACACCCGCCACGAGCAAGCCGCTGTCTTCATGGCCGCGGGATGGGCCCGGGCGACCGGCAAGCCAGGGGTAGCCGCGGTAACGGCAGGTCCCGGCGTGGCCAATGCGGTTACCGGTCTCTGGCAGGCGTCCGGAAACTGCGTTCCGATAGTCGTTTTCGGCGGCAGGAGCGAATTCTTCGAGTTCGAGCTTGGCTCCCTGCAGGATACGGATTCACTGGCAATGGCGAAGAGCTGCACCAAGTGGGCACGGGCGGGATATGAAGCGAAGAGAGTCGGCGAATACACCAGCATGGCATTTCGGCACGCGCTTGCCGGCAGAATGGGGCCGGCTTATATCGAGTTTCCCGTCGATATCCTCAATGCGCAAGTAGAAGAGTCAGAGGTGGAGCTTCCCCAAAACTACCGTTCCTCGACCGGGCCCCAGGGCGATCCTGCGCTAATCAAGGAGGCCGTCGACCTCCTCTTGAACGCCGAGAAGCCTGCGATCCGTTTTGGCGCCGGCGTGTGGTGGTCTCAAGCGGCCAAAGAGCTTCAAGAGTTTGTCGAGCTCACCAAGATCCCGGCGTCGGCTTCTTCGCCTACGGCCGAGGGAATTATACCAGCGGACCATGCCCAGTTTGAGAACCGTAGCGCCCAGGATGCCGACGTAGTGCTGTTCATCGGGGGCCGCATCGACTTCAGAGGCGGGTTCGCCCGCGGATACAGCAAGGAGAGCAAGTGGATTCAGGTTGACATCGAAGCCAGCGAAATCGGACACATCCGCCCCATCGAAGTCGGCATTGTCGGCGATGTTAAGGCCGTGTTGAAGCAGATGCTCGAGGAGGCGCGCGGCCGCTGCGAGGGCAGAGATGCCATGCCTTGGGTTGCGGAAATCAAAGCCAAGACGGAGAAGCGGCAAGCGTATCTGGACTCGCTAACGGACAACGACGAGGCGCCGATACATCCGGCGAGATTGTGCAAGGAGGTCAGTGACTTTCTCGACAGGGATGCCACTCTCTCCGTGGATGGGGGAGACATTGCGGTTTTCGCCGACCAGCTTATCCCCAGGTATCTGCCAGGCCATTTCCTTCGCCAGGGCCGAACCGGGACGCTGGGGATCGGGGAGCCCTTCGCCATGGCGGCAAAGCTGGCCAGGCCCACTAAGCAGGCGCTCGTGATTACCGGCGACGGGTCGTTCGGCTTCAACGCCATGGAAATCGACACCATGGTCAGACACAATATCCCGGTAGTAGTTGTTGTCAGCAACAACCAATGCTGGGGGATGATCAAGGGCGATCGGAAGGAGAAGGTTGTTTCGACAGAGCTCGCTTTCACCCGGTACGACAAGATGGTGGAAGCTCTCGGCGGCCACGGCGAACTCGTAGAGACGCCCGCGGAGATTCGTCCCGCTCTTGAGCGAGCCTTCGCCTCCGGCCTTCCGGCCTGTATCAATGTCAAAACCGGCATGGCCCCGTTCAGGATTCTCTGGGGATAGAGATGGAAAGATCACAATAGACGGGGCTGATCGGCCCAATACATAAATACTTTCCCTGCTGTCCTAAATGAAATTTTCAACCGTCTTTGCGAGGGAGCGACAGCGACTGCGACAATCTTCTCCGGTCGCCAGAGCCGCTCGCCTTCTGTCAGGCGTGACTTGTTGGTAGCAGATTGCTTCGTCGTTCCTCCTTGCATGATGGTTCTTGGAGGAAACGCGGAGCAATCCCGTAGTCTCCGCAGTGTTATCTTTTTGCTTCTTTTTCTTTTGTGTATGGGTTTGGGCATGTGGATAACCCCACTCGGTTTTGAGTTTTTCCGGTATGAGAATGCCCGGATCACGTCTATGTCGAACCGAGTACTGCCATTGGCTAGAATGTCTGCGTTGCCATATCCAGGCGGCCTTCATCCTCGTCAAGATCGGGGCGAAGCTGCAGTACAAACGTGGCTCAAGTGAGGACTCAGGCTCCGCTGATCGAGCCGTGGAATGGTACGGCAAGCAAGAATAAACCGAGACCTAAGCCTACAAGGCCCAGCCAAAACAACGCGCACCCGTTTGAGCTCCGGAGACGAATATGAAGAGAATCATTTCAAGGTGTTTTGTGGCGACAATGCTGTGCGGTGCCGCGTGCGCACAACTGGCGCTTATCGACGATTTCAATCGCCCGGACACGCCCTATCACGGCGTCGGCTGGGAGACGCTGAATCCCGGCTATTGGAAGATCGAGGGTGGCGCGCTGCGGCGGCGCCTCGAGAACCTCGGGAACGGAAACCCGAAGACGTCCTTTCCGTGGCACTGGTCCACAGGCGGAAAAACCGTCAAACCGCGGACAGGCAACCCGCTGCCGAACTTGCCCATGGGGATGCTTTGGCGGCGCGATTGGACGTTGAGCGGCAACTATACCGTTCGTGCGGAATTCACCATCAAGGAAACCAGCCCGGCAGGCCGTGGCGAAAAAGGAGGGTTCCTGGGAGTCTGCTTTGGGGGCGAATCACTGCATGAATCTATGAAGTTCCCCGCAAGCAGTGCCTGGGGCGAAGTGACGGAGGGCGCGGCTTCCTGGATGGCCCTATGGCACAAGGACGGCGCCTTCGGCCTCTATGACCATGGCAAGGACAGCGGAGCAGTGTCCGATGCATCGCAGCGTAGCGCCGGCAAAATGGCGGTCGGTGATCAAGTGGTCGTCGAGCTGGAAGTTTCGGGGCCGCTCGACGGCGCTGCCACGGTCACGGTGAGGCTCATCGCCGACAGTGGAGAAACCTCCGTAACCCAAAAGGGCGTCGAACGCGAGAAGTTTACCGAGGGCTACTTCGGCTTGGCGTGTTACGGAGCACTCGACTTCGCGGTTAACCGCGTCGAATTAATGCCGGGCGCGAGCCGCGCGATGCCGCTTGAGGTCAACGAATTGCACGTGTGCTATCCCCTTGGGGACACGTTGCGCGAAGTGAACGGCCAGTGGCGGGCGAAGTTTGTCGCGCTCTTTCGCAGCGCCGGGAAGCGCGTCGAGGTCCGCGTAGCGGACACGACCAACCCCAACGGCGGCTGGGCCAGTGTTCCGATCGCGGGCGCCACGGCCATCGTGAACAACGAGTGGCGCCGCTTCACCGCCGTAGTTGACGTGGTGCTGCCGGTGAGCCCTGGTGAGAAGACCCTGTATTACACCGTTTGGAAAGACGGCGTGGACGTGACTGCGGACCCACGGCCGGCGCCCGTGGAGGACGGCTACTTGGGCCGGAAGACCTATGTGGGGCGTCTACCGCGTTTGGCCGCGCCGTATCGGGTGTGCACCTTGGGCGGTCATGCCATCCACGCCAACGGCACCACACTGCCTGAGGCGGGCCGATTCCAGCGCAACTGGCTGCACGGACAGCCGACCCAAAATGCGTACAAGCATTTCGAGGATTACGATTTTCAGATAGTCAATTGGGACGACGATGTGTGGTATCTTGAACTGCTCTTTGCCCCGCCCAGTACCGATGATGCGTACAAGATCATCACGCTGTCCATCGCCAACCAGACCAGCCGCTGGCAGATGATGCGCCACTGGAACGTCATCAATCCCGGCGACCACGATTACGGGATGGATGACGTGAAGGGCCCTGAGCAAATCATCGTGCGGCAGTATGACGACCTGGGCACGGACCCGCTGTACATGCAGCGCAATGTCGCCATCAACCAGCACCTCGTCGAAGGCGTCGAACACTGGTACGGCACCGAAAACCCGAAAGACTGGCGGCGCTGGAAGATGCCCAACGGCGACTTCTCCCTGATCGTCCTCGAGTCGCGGCTATGGCGCACATCGCAATACGTGAACCTCTGGAGAGAAGAAGGCTGGGGCCACAAACGCCAGCTCTACGACCGTCGCAACCCTACACGGACGCTGCTGGGCGAGGAGCAGTTTGCCTGGCTACAAGACATCATCCGCACCGACACATCGCCGCTGATGCTGCTCTCGGGTGTCAATTGCATGTTTCCGGTTTTCACCGGCGCCATCATAGACCCCGAGTTGAACGACAAGTTTGCCCAGGAAGACCGCATAGCAGCAGACTATGCCGGGTGGGTCAAGGCGGGCGTGGACCGGACGCTCAAAGTGCTGGGCGGACGCCCCGGTATCTTGAGCGTCTACGGCGACATTCATATGGCCGCCACCGTCGAGGAAAAGGCCAACCGGATCATCGAATCCTCGTGCGGTCCCATCGGTCGAAACTATGGCGGGCGCGGCCTGAAGAAAGACTTCGGCCCGGACATGACCGACTTCGACGGACGCGCGGTCAAGGTGCATGCACTGTATTGCGGCAGGGCCATTTCCCCCGACCGGAAAAAGCCGGAACCGGGCGACCCGCCATCCTGGAATTTCCTTGAGAAGGAATTCGATCCCGCCGCGGCCGACCCTACTCTCTCGCTCAAGATCCGTAACATCATCGACGCGCCACAGGATGCGCCGCGCGGCGGTGGAACGCTGTTCCGGGGGGCTTCGACGACGGGCCGCGTGCCTTCGTGCGCATTGCCCAAGATCGATACGCTGCCCAATGCCGACGTGAACTTCTATCATCTGGACGGGCGGCCCATCCTCGGGACTCGCAGCACGCCCGATGGAACGCTCTCATTAACCGGCCTGCCGGACATTCTCCCCGGCACGTCCATCCTCATGAACGTCCGCGCAGGCAACGCTGCAGAGGCGAAGGTGATCGCAACGCTGCCCGCGCCGTAGTCCACCTTTTCGTATTGAGCGCGTCCGGTCTCGCTTGGCAGGCCCCGAACACATGCCCGGCGAGTCCTTCAGATTTTGTGCTATGGTGGAAACCAGTTATCGCAGAGGAAGAGAAGATTCCACGTCTTGCAGGAGGAGATAGGCCAACATGAGTGATGCCAAGATTGTCTTTGACCACATCCACGTCGTCAGTGAGGATCCCGAAGCCGCGGCATCCTGGTACGCGGACGTGCTAGGCGGCAAAGTTGCTGATGTCGTTCAGCTTCGTGGCGCGCCACAATATAGAATCGCATTCGACGGCGCCACCATACTGGTCCGTGGCCAGAGGCCAGGCGAGCAGCCCGAAGCGAGCATTGGCGTGAGGAGGTTTGCGGACGGTTACGTTCACGCCCCGCAGTGGGGCGCGGACCATTTCGGGTTCCGCGTAGCCGGAGACTTGGACAAATTCTGCAACGCCCTCAAGAAGAAAGGCGCCACGTTCTCCGTTGAACCCCACGAATTCTTGCCAGGCGTTCGCATCGCCTATGTTAGAGCTCCCGATGGCGTAGACATTGAGCTTGTCCAAGCGAACCAGTAGCTTGCTCGATCAAGCGAAAGGCGTCTCCAAGCCAATTCAAACTAGAGCAGTTTAACTAATTATGAATACGAAACTGCTCTAAGATGTGGCGGAAATTCACTGCTTCCCGGATGAATCATCTTCCGCGCCGCCGCCAAACGAATCCAGCCGTCTCTTGAATTCGCCTTCTTTGCCGCGGCCGCTCGGACGGTAGTAGGCGCCGCGCTCGACCCCATAGAACTGTTCGACATGAGCGCCGGGGTAGTCGTGCGCGTATTTGTAGCCCTCGCCCCGGCCCAGTTTCTTCGCGCCTTTGTAGCTCGCGTCTTGGAGATGTTTGGGGACCGGGACCGTCGGCTGTTCGCGCACGTCCTTGAGCGCGGCGTCGATGGCTTTGCAGGCGGCGTTGCTCTTCGGCGCGCAGGCGACGTAGGTGGCGGCCTGCGCGAGGATGATCCGCGCTTCCGGCAGCCCCACGAATTCGCAGGCTTGCCACGCGGCCGTCGCGACGACCAAGGCCATGGGGTCCGCGTTGCCCACATCTTCGGAAGCCGCGATACAGATGCGCCGCGCGATAAAACGGGCGTCCTCTCCCGCTTCGAGCATCCGCGCCATCCAATGGATCGCGGAATCGGGATCCGTGCCGCGCATACTCTTGATAAATGCGGAAGCGGAGTCGTAATGCCCGTCGCCCGTCTTGTCGTAGTGGAGCATTTTTCGCTGGATCGATTCCTGCGCGACTCCCCGCGTGACGCGGATGCGGCCCTCCTCCGGCGGTGTCGTCAGCATGGCTATGTCGAGCGCGTTAAGCGCACGCCGGGCGTCGCCCTCCGCGTACCTGGCGATGTGAGTCAGCGCGTCGTCATCGATAGCGACTTCCTCGCCGCCCCGGCCCTGATGAGCCAGAGCCCTTGTCATCAAGGCGGCTAGGTGTTCTTCTTCGAGGCGGCGAAACTCGAATACTTGAGAGCGCGACAGAAGCGGCGCCACAACCGAGAAGAACGGGTTCTCCGTAGTCGCCCCGATCAGGATGACATTCCCGTTCTCCACGTCGGGAAGGAGGGCATCCTGCTGCGCGCGGTTGAAGCGGTGGATTTCGTCTACGAAGAGGATCGTCCTGCGGCTTTCGTGGATGCGGCGCTGCTTGGCCTCCGCGATGATTTCGCGTAGTTCCTTGACGCCGGATATCACCGCGTTGACGCTGTCGAACGCGCCCTCGGTCCGCATGGCGATGATGCGGGCCAGGGCAGTCTTCCCGGTTCCCGGCGGGCCGTGGAGGATAAGCGAAGTGACGCGGTCGGCTTCGATGGCGCGGCGCAGAATCTTCCCCGGACCGAGGATATGCTCCTGTCCGATGAGTTCGTCGAGCAGGCGGGGCGCGACCCTGCGCGCAAGCGGGGCCTCTTTGCGCAAGCGCTCGGCGGCTGCGTTCTCAAATAAGTCTTTTGACATGAGATTCCTTGAGCGCTTTCTCTTAGACGTATGCGTGAAGACACACATAGAAATTGATGTATGACCGGGTGGCACCTTCAAATTTGTTTGGAGGTGGGTTACGCTATCGGGAAGGACTCTCGGTCTACCGATAGGACGCCCGGTTCAGCCGAGGTCCATTCCTTCGCGCCGGACCAAGGCCAGTCTTACGGATACGATACTATATCCTTCTGGACTGGATTGTTATGTATGTAATCAACAGACGCGGACAGTGCCGCTGCGGAGGCCATGTTTCTGTCATGACCGCCACCGTTTTGCCAGAAACGATACGGTCGATGTTTTGCCCTGTGGCCAGCTGTTTGAGTCCTGCTGGCTTATGTTCTCGCAGACAGATCAGGGCTTTCCTGGCCACAGATTGTTTTGTCGACTGCAAGATCGCCGATATGGAGTAGTCCGCCTTCGCCGACCAGATCAAAAGATGTACATGGTTTGGCATAGACACATAGGCCCAGAGGTGAAAGCTGTGTTTGGCGCGAGCATTGCCTATCGCTTCCACGAGGAATTCGCATGTGCGTTCGCTTCGCAAGAACTGGCGTCTTTTGTAACAGGAAAACGTGAGTTCGTGCGCATGGTTCTTTACATTGTAACGGTGACAGAGCTTACGAAAGCCTTGGGAAGTCTCCATAGGATGAGAATAGGCTAGAATCCACCTCCAAACAAGTTTGAAGGTGACACCCTCCTTGGGTCTAGTCGAAGGAGTAGCGAGCCGTTTGCACCTATTTTCGGCGGACAGATATAATCCGCTATCTTACCAGAGGAGAAATTCGTTGATACGCGTTGGAATTGTGGGCACCACTGGATATGGCGGGCGGGAGTTGGCCCGGCTTCTGGGGACTCATCCGCGTGCGAGTCTCGCGCAGGTGACTTCCACGAGCGCCGCCGGCCGCCGGCTGGATGAGGAGTTGCCCGCGTTCGGGGGGCTAACGGATCTCGAATTCGAGCCGTTTGACGCGGCCGCTTTGGCCGAATCGTGCGATGTCGTGTTTGTCGGTGTGCCCGGCGCGGAATCGATGGAGATCGTTTCGCAACTGCGCGTCGCCGACGCCCGCGTGATTGACATCGGACCCGATTTCCGGCTTCACGATACGGACGCGTTCAAGCAATACTACGGAAAAGATCACACGGCCGCTTCGCTGCTCGGCGAGGCCGTCTACGGCTGCGTTCCATTCAACCGCGCGCAATTGACGAACGCGCGGCTCGTGGCGGTGCCGGGCTGTTACCCCATCGGATGCCTGGTTCCTCTCAAGCCTCTGGTCGATATCGCAAACATTGCGATCCCCATTGTTGTGGACGCGGTTTCAGGATTGTCCGGTGCGGGTAAGTCCTTGAACGAACGCTTCCATTTTCCCGAGCTGAACGAAAATGTCTGGGCGTATAAGGTAGGAGTCCATCAGCACACGCCCGAAATCGAACAAGAATTGGGCAACAAGGCTATGGTCCAGTTTTCGCCTCATGTTGGGCCTTTCACGCGGGGAATTCTCTCGACAATTACAGTGCGTTGCGACGATCCGGTCGACTTGGCCGCGTGTTACCGGTGCTACGAAGACGAGCCGTTCGTGCGAGTCCTTGGCGAGGGCGGATTGCCGGAACTCAACAACGTCCGCGGCTCGAACTTTTGCGATTTCGGATGGGTGGACGACAAGCGCACGGGAAATCTCGTGATCATAAGTGCTATCGACAACCTCGTCGGCGGCACGGCGGGCATGGCCATCCAATGCATGAACATCATGTTCGGCTTGGATGAAACGGCCGGCCTTGGCCTAGCGGGGATGTCGGTATGAAGCCTATTGAAGGCGGAGTAACCGCGCCGCAAGGATTCAGGGCTTCGGGTGTGCGTGCGGGGCTGAAGCCGAGTTCTGAAAAGGAGGATTGCGCACTCGTCTTCAGCGACGAAGCGGCGACCGTTTCCGGGATGTTTACGACCAACGTGATGAAGTCGCCACCCGTCCATTGGAATGTGGAAGTCTGCAAGAGCGGTTACGCGCGCGGCGTGTTCATCAATAGCGTCAACGCGAACGCCGCGACCGGGGCTCAAGGCAAAGAAGACGTTCGCGCGACGGCTGAAAGGCTGGCCTCTACCTTAGGCGCGAGCTATTCGGAGATGTGCATCTGCAGCACGGGTGTAATCGGCGTGCCGCTGCCTATGGAACTTATTTTCAACGGAATCGGCGACTGCGCGAGCTCCCTCTCGGAAAGCGGCAGCCTTGCCGCGGCCACGGCCATTATGACCACGGACACGGTCGCCAAGGAATTTGCCGCCGAGATTACGTTGGAACAGGGGCCGGTTCGCCTGGGCGCGATCGCGAAGGGCTCAGGCATGATCTCTCCCAACATGGCAACGATGATCTGCATCATAACGACGGACGCGGCCATCGCCCCCGAGTTATCTCAGACGCTTCTGCGGGACGCGGTTAGGTCTTCATTTAACCGAATCAGCGTGGACAACGATATGAGCACGAGCGATACGGTGCTTCTGTTCGCCAACGGGCGAAGCAGTGTTGCCGTGCAAGAAAGCAGCGCGGACGCGTCTACATTTGCCGAGTCTCTGACTGCGTTCTGTCAGGAAGTGGCGAAGGCTCTCGTAAAGGATGGCGAAGGCGCAACGAAGTTTGTCGAGATCGCGGTGTCGGGAACGGTAACCGACGACGGCGCGGAACGCATCGCCCGCGCCATCGGGAATTCGCAACTCTGCAAGACGGCTTTCTTCGGGGAGGATCCGAATTGGGGGCGTTTCGCGTGTGCCGCGGGTTACGCGGGCGTCGATTTCGATCCGGCTTCGCTGGACATTCGCTTGGGGGGCGTGCAACTCACGCACGGCGGGCTGGTCGCGGATTACGCCGAGGACGATGCGGCCGCCGTCATGCTGCAAGACGAGTTCCGCCTTGAACTAGCTGTTGGCAACGGATCTGGAAAGGCCGTGTTCTGGACCTCCGATCTGAGTCACGAATATGTTAGCATTAACGCGGATTATCGGTCGTAACGACTAGCGGTAGAGGCGCCCATACCGGAGAGGAATACCCCGAACTCTCATGCAAGAGCTCATCAACAAGGCTTCCGTGCTCGTCGAGGCCCTCCCTTACATCCGCGAGTTCAATGGCAAGACCGTCGTCATCAAGTACGGTGGAAGCGTCATGGACGACCCTGCGATTCGCCGCCTGACCGCGCAAGACATCGTCCTGATGAAATACGTGGGCATGAATCCCGTCGTGGTGCATGGCGGCGGCCCTCACATCAGCCGCGCGCTCAAGCAGCAAAATGTGGAGACGCGCTTTCACAACGGCCTTCGCGTTACCGACGACGCGACAATCGAAGTCGTCGAGATGGTCCTCGCGGGCTCGGTGAATAAGGACATCGTCGCGCTGATCAACCAGGCCGGCGGCGAGGCCGTGGGCGTGTGCGGGAAGGATGGGAACCTTTTGTACGCGGTGAAGATGGAAACGAGCGATGGATCGGACATCGGGCATGTGGGCAAGATTACACGTGTGCGAGAGAAGCTGGTCAACACGCTGTGCGATACCGGCATGATACCCGTTATCGCCCCCATCGCCAGCGACTCCCAGGGACGCACCTGGAACGTCAACGCCGATTCCGCCGCCGGCGAGATCGCGGGGGCGTTGAAGGCGGAAAAGCTCGTGTTCATGACCGACGCGCCTGGGCTGTTGAGCGACATGGAGGATCCCGATTCGCTGATCCACCAACTGCCGATAGAAGAGGTCGACGAATTGACGCGAAGAGGCGTCATCGCCGGCGGGATGATTCCGAAGATCGAGGCCTGCCACGCGGCGCTTGAGCATGGCGTGACCAAGACCCACATCGTCGATGGCCGCACCCCGCACGCCCTGCTACTTGAGATTTTCACCCAGAGGGGCCTTGGAACCATGGTTACGCTGTAAGGAATAGGAGGAGGAGACCCTAGTGCAAGACGACATGATGAGTCCGAGTCCGTTCGACGTAATCTTTGATGGCGGCATCCTGATGTGGCCGATCATAGCGTGTTCGGTGGTCGCGCTCGCCATAACAATAGAACGCTTTTTCAGCCTGCGCCGCTCCTCGATCGATACCCGGGAATTCATGGATCTCATGCGCGGGGTGCTGCGGCAAAACCGCATTCAAGAAGCCGTATCCATCTGCGACGAAACGGAGGCCCCGGTCTCCCGGATCATGAAGGCCGGCATCCTCAAACACAACCGCAACAAGGAAGATATCCGCGAGGCGATTGAAGACGCCGGCCACCTCGAAGTCCCGCGCCTCGAGCGCTACCTTTCCGCCATGGCGACTTGCGCCCACATTGCGCCGTTGCTTGGGCTGTTGGGCACGGTGGCCGGGATGATCAAGGCCTTCGCGCAAATTCAGAATAAGCAAGGCTTGGTGAATCCGAGCGATCTCGCCGAGGGCATCAGCAACGCGCTTGTGACCACAGCCGCGGGGCTGACCGTGGCCATACCGACGCTGGTGCTGTACAACTACTTCGTCACGCGCGTCGACAACATGGTGCTCGAAATGGAAATCAGTTCGTCGGAGCTGGTCGAGCTTCTCACTCAAGACCGCGGCGAACTCGAGATATAGGGGCCCGGCTGCGCTTCCATGAAATTTCGCGAAAAGAGAGAGCGGAAGGTGAGGCCGAACGTAGACCTTACGCCGTTGATCGATGTGGTGTTTCAGCTTCTCATCTTCTTCATGCTCTCGGCCACCTTCGTCGTTCAGAGCTCGATTCAAGTCGAAATGCCCACCGCCGAAGGGGCCGTCGAACTCGAACACAAAGACCTGTCCATCACCCTCGTCTACGAAGAAGGCGCCGCGCCCGGCGAAGGCCCAATTTACGTCGATAGCGTTCTTGTCGCCTCCTACGAAGAACTATCCGGAATCCTTGCCGAAAAGAAAGTGGAATCGCCCGATGTTCAAGTTCTCGTATTCATTGACGAGCGGCGGCGATCTGGAGATTTGATTACCGTGTTCGGAATCGCCAAGAGCGTTGGCTTGGCCAACGTAGGCGTAGGCGCGAACCCTCCCAAAGACGAGCAATGAGACGGCCAAAGCGGCGCAACCAAGTTTTTTCCACCGCCTTGGGGTTTTCCATACTGTTTCACCTGTCCATGGTCACCGTCTTTCGCATCGTCATCTACTTCCCCCGCCACGACATCGAATACTTCGAGTTCGACATCATCGAATCCGCGGGCGGGTCGCCAGCCGGCAGCGAGGCGCCCCGCCAATTCGAGTTGGCTCCCAACACGGAGGCCTTCCAGCGCGCGGCGGGCGTCGAGGGAGCCCAGTCGAGCGCGGCGAACTGGCTTCCGCCCATTCAACTGCCCACCATCCCATTCGCCGATCTGGAATTGCTGCGCGCCCGGCAGGGCAGCCTCGAGATCCGCAAACGCTACGACGAACTTTTCCAACAACCCCGGCAAGACACCTGGTCGCGCTTCGGGCGAAAACTCGACACGCTTGGCGATGCCCTATCCGGCGCGCTTCTCGGTGGCGAAGAGGATGGGCCGCCTATCATCGAGCTCGCCTCGCCCGCGCCGGGCCTCACGGCCCACCTCGAATGGGTGTCGCCGCCTCTGGATCGCCGTGCCGTGCTCACCCGGGGCATCGAGCGGTCGCTGGGACTCGTCGCGGTGCAACTCAGCGGCCCGATCAGCTTCGTCTTTAAGGTGAACCGGCAAGGCAAAGTGACGCTCGTCCACGAGCAACCCGACGACAGCCAAGGCTTTGTCGACGCCATGACAGAATCGCTGCTAAGCTACCGCTTCGAACCGATCGAGTCATCGAACCGCCCATCGCAATACGGCGCCATTATCATACAGCCCGAGGAGGGCGCCCAATGATTCTCCTCGAACTCAGCCATGCCTTGGCGCTGTACAGCATCGTGCTCGGCCTCCTCGGCATTGGGATATGGGTCTACACCGAATTCTCCATGAGCCGTCCACAGCGCCACCTCGGCAAACAATTCCTGTGGCGTTGCGTTTACTGCGGCTTCAGCTACCTCGACGAATCCGCGGAACGCGTATCCCAGTGCCCCCGCTGCGAGAGTTACAATTCGGTGGAAGACGAAAATGCGCGGCAAGCGTCCCTCCCCACCTCCGGGCGCGAAGCGAACACAAACACCGAACAGGACGAAGCGAAGACAAGAAACACTTCACGCCGTAAACGGCATCATCAGAAGCGCCGAGGACCGCGAAGACGGCGTTAACCCGGATATCTCACCGCTTTTCTACTGCGACGGTGGATAAGGCTCGTCATGGCAGCCTTTTCCACCGTCTCGCCACTAAAACCGGTGAGATATCCGGGTTAATGGCTCCGTGCCCGCTGTTTGGGACGAGACCGTTGCCGTTTGACGGGTATCGAACTGTGTGGTACCGTTTTCTTGTATCTGGATCGATTGCGCTGGCGACGTATATAAGGAAAACTGTCAATGGAAAAACGGTGTATCACAGCTCCAAACGCTCCCCCCGCGATGGGGCCCTATTCCCACGCGGTCGCCGCCGGGAACTTGCTCTTCATCTCAGGTCAAGGCCCGCTTCAACCAGACGGCAGCGGGGCGTTAAGGGGCACTTTCGAGGAGGAGACCCGCTTGACGCTCTCCAATGTCCAGGCCGTATTGGACGATTCGGGAAGTTCGCTCAAAGACGTAGTGAAAGTCATGATCTTCCTGGCGGATATGGATAACTTCAAAGCCTTCAACAGGATATACAAGGAGTTCTTCTCCGAAGATTGTCCTGCCAGGAGTTGTGTGCAAGTCGCGCGCCTGCCTGTGGATTTTCAAGTCGAAATTGAGGCTATCGCCCTCATACCCAAAGAGGAATAGCGCCGTTGCGCCCACCTAAGCAACTATTGAGAACGGGACCCCGGTCGTTCTGCTTGGCGATAGCCATCCTATGTTCGTGTACGGTCTTCGCCCAACCCGCGTCCGAGTACAACGCCCTTGGGTTCGAAGCATACGAGGCGGGGAATTGGGCCGAAGCGATCGAATCATTCTCGCGCGCCCTCGACTCCGCCCCGGAGAATAAAACCATCCGGCGCAACCTATCCAACGCGTATCAAGCGCTTGGCCGCGAGTACGCCAAGGCCAAGAACATCCCCGCGGCCTTGGCGCAGTTGAACCAAGCCATCGGCGTCGACCCGGCGAACCCTCAACCCTACATTCAGTCCGGCGCATACTACTTGCAGGAGGGCCTGGTTCCAGAAGCGATATCGCGTCTCGAAGAAGCCCTCCAACTAACCCCGAAAGACGTGGATACCCACTTTCTGCTGGGCGAAGGCTATTACCGAGACGGCGACTTTATGCACGCCATCGAACAGTGGGAATGGGTCTTTGAAGTGGATCCCGGATACGACGGCCTGGCGGCTCGGCTGAAGAACGCGTTGCGCGAATGGGATGTCGAGGAGGGCTTCGACCTCAGCTCGTCCCGGTATTTCAATATTTCCTTCGACACCGAGACCGAACGCCGGGACGTGCGCGAGGTGCTCCGCCTGCTGGAAAAGGCATACCGTAGAATTGGGCTGGAATTGGGCGGGGCCTACCCGCCGACGCCGATCCAGGTGACTCTGTATAAGGCCGAAGGCTTTTCTCAAACGACCCAGATGGGCGAACATGTCGGAGCGCTATTTGATGGAAACCGAATCAAGGTGCCCGTCATCGACAAGCAAGGCAACTTCATTGAGGCCAAAGAACTCGAACGGCGTCTCGTGCATGAATACGTGCACGTCGTAGTCCACTACATCGCCAAAGACAACGTCCCCTGGTGGCTCAACGAAGGCTTAGCCGAAACACTGTCCCGCGACATGACCTCGCTTGAACTGGATTTCCTCCGGCGGGCGAAAGAGAAGGGGATTCTCTTCTCGCTCACCGAACTGACCGAGAGCCAACTCGACAAGTTGGACCCCGAGTCCCTGGCGCTCGCGTACCGGCAAGCGCACGCGGCCGTCGAGTTCCTGAAAAAGCGTCGGGGGAAGCGCGGATTGACATCGCTTATGGGTCTGCTCGAGGCAGGGGAGGACCCCGAAACCGCGCTCAGCTATGCCACGCGCTACAACTACAAGACGCTGGACTTGGCCGTAGCCAGTTATATCCAGACCGGCGCGCGATAAGTCGTTTTCCCGCCGCGCCCAAGCGCGGGCAATTTGAAATTGCCTACATCCTTCTCGTATAGTATGCGCTTCCTTCCGGATAATCCCCGATAGCTCAGTTGGTAGAGCAGCTGGCTGTTAACCAGC
>CAYNZS010000065.1:0-16742 GCA_964401695.1 uncultured Nitrospirales bacterium | reverse complement strand
GGGGTATTTTTTTTCGTGCGGATATACGACATCTCAATCGTGAAGCGCTCTAGCGCCCCGATCGGTACGCCATACTGGCGTCGAAGCTGCATCGGCGTCGAGGAAACTCGAGGTGTTCCCCGCCGAATCCCCCTAGTAAAGCAAATCAATCGCTTCGCGTGGGGCACTCCCCCCTTTTGATGGGCTGCCTCGTATATAATCGGTACGTAGTCTGCGGTTGGCACAACAGGCGCCGCGGGCATTTGGAGCGTATCGTGACATTAGACACTGCGACACCGGAGTCGATGGCCCAACTCATCGAAGACCAATACGATGTGGAGATTACCGAATCTCCGCGCTACCTCGAAGCGGCTCACCAACATCGCCACCGAAAGCTGGTCGTGGGGACCGAGCGCGGGCGTTACTTGATTAAGACCTACAAGCGCGACCTCGTCGTTCTCGACAGCCTGCGCTTCCAACACCGCCTCGCGGAACACCTTGGCAATAAGGGGCTGCCTGTCGCTAGAATTCTGCCGGCGATGAACGGAAAACGCATCGTCGAAGAAGACGACTGGGCCATCGAGCTTCAAGAATTCGTCCCAGGAGCCCCTATGCAAGTCACACACAAAACGCTGGCCACCTCCGCAAGAACACTCGGGACTTTCCACAAGGTGTGCCGGGACTTTCCATGTCCCGACCGCGACGCCCGTAAATGGCGGTTTAGCGAAGTGCCGCGCGATATGTTCGGCCACCTCTACGACTTGGCACGCGCCGAAGGCGATAGCGCCCAGGTGGACGACGCGTGCAACGGGATCGCCTTGTTTCTCCGCGACGCGGGCCAGGAATTAGACACGCACGCGCGTAACCGGTTTGAAACGGGACTCATCCACGGCGATTGGCACGGCGGCAACTTGCTCTTTGAGGGCGAGGAACTGACGGCAATCGTCGACCTCGAATTCGCGGGGGACGGTTGCTATCTCGAGGATCTCGCGTACGTCCTCTCCAACCTCTGCATGAGGACGACCACCGATGTCGGCCGGCTCGAACTGCGAGCCAACATTATTCTGGACAACTATCAGTTTTCCCGCAGCCTTTCGCCCTGGGAGGAGCGCGCCCTCTACTACGCGATTGGCGTGAAACACGTGACCACCGTTTCCTACCAGTCCGTTCAATTGGAGACAGGCCTCGCGGGGCTGCCCGCGAGCGAATGGATGCAGCGCCTCCTCCTCCAATGCCGATGGCTCGCGCGCCGCGCGCAGAAGATTCGGTGGGGATAGGGAGCCGCTCGTCTGATCATGCGGGGAATGTAAGAATACTTCTCGGCTTGGGATCGTTCGCGTAAGGCTTGATTTCACAAATTCACTGGAACCCATGTACACTTTACTTGACGAGTGGCTTGCGCGGTTCCGCTGCGCTTAACTATGTCGCCCCTGGACACTCTGGTTATGCGAATGGTGAACGTGTTCATGGATTCGAGAGGCCGATGAAACCTTACTACCTAACGCTCCACAAGAACGGAGTGTTCGTACGCCGATTTACCGCGGGCGAAGGCGACTTCAAGATTGGCCGCCACGCCCATTCCGATATCGTGCTTCCGGAAGACTATATTTCCAGGGCCCACGCGCGCATTACATCGTCGGACGGCGAGCTGCGGATCAAGGATCTCGGTTCTCGAAACGGGATTGTCGTCAATGGCCAACTGGCCAGTAAAGTCACTCTTTCCGAAGGCGACGTTATCTCGATCGGCCTCTATTCCGTCGTGGTCAGCATGTCGGACCAGGATGAGTACTCGAACGCGCAGGAAGCCCATATTTCCTATAACGCGGCCCGGCAAATTCAAGCGGAAATGGCGGATACGGCGGACCGCGAGCCATTGCCGATTCTCTACAAGGCGACCATGTTTCTGCGCAATTGTTTCGATCTTAATCAACTACTCTCGCACTTCCTGCCTTTGGTCATCCAGGCGCTGCCGATGTGGCGCGGGTTCATTTCGCTTCGAGACGACAGCAACATGCGTTTACAGGTAAGCGCTAAGCGCAAGCATTTCGCTAGACAAGGGGACCGACGGGCCGCCACTGAGCCAGACTTTGGTCGATTACGTCTACGTCACGCGAAACGCCGTATTGACGCCCGACGCGCAGCACGACGCCCGGTTCCGAAAGTCGGACAGTGTCGTTAATCACGGCATTCGCGCGGCCATGTGTGTTCCCCTCTACGGCTCGCACAATATTCTCGGCGTGATCTACGTCGATTCCGATGAACATCCTTCGCCTTTCACCGTCCAGCATTTGCACTTGCTTACCGCTTTGGGATTGCTGGTCGGCATGGCGGTCGAAGACACCCGGCTCTACGAGGATAAGATTGCCCAAGAACGGCTTTGCGCGCTTGAAGAGGCTTTCGCCAGCATCAACCACACGCTGCGAAACGTACTCATGGGCGTTTCTTTCGGCGTAGACCTGGTGGAAGGATCCCAGGAGAGCCAGGACTGGACAGGATGGAACGCGCCGTCCAGATGTCCGCAATTCCATGGACCGAATGGAGTCGGTCGTCACGGATGTCCTGCGCCATACACGGACGACGGAATTGGAGCTGCAACCGGCGGAGCTTAATTCCATCGTCGCCTCAGCCCTGGAAATGATACACCCGCGCGCTGAAGAACACGGCGTCGATCTTTTATACGATGAGACGCCTCTGGATAAAGGGCAGTTCGATTCGGGTCAAGTCTACAACGTCATCCTCAATCTTGTGAAGAATGCCATCGAGGCCTGCGAAGATGGCCAAGGAAGCGTAAACGTATCCACCTCGCAAGACAAAAAGGGCTTCTACATCAAGGTCGCGGATACCGGGGTCAGGATTCCCGCTGAGGATATTCCCAAGCTATCCCAGCCTTTTCACGTCGAAAGGAGCGAACGGGACGGGGCTCGGGCTCGCATTCAGCTACAGAGTGGTCGAGGAACACCACGCGTCGGTTCGCGTGGAGAGCATACCCGGAGTGGGGTCCGTGTTCACGGTCTTCTTTCCCCGCGAGGTGGAAGAGGAGACGCCCCCCCATCCAGCAAGAAGACACCGTCCGGGTCATGCTGCCCGACTAGCGCGCGCCTTCCGCAACGGCCAACCCCGATCTACACGAGCGCCATATCTTCGCGTTTGGGTCCGAGCGACAGAATCTTTACCGGCACCTCGATCAGCCTTTCGATCTCTTTGACGTAGCGCTGCGCATTTTCCGGAAGATCGCTAAACGAACGCACGTGAGAAATCGGTTCTTTCCAGCCGGGAAGTTCTTCGTAGACAGGCTTGGCGCGTTCGAGTTCGCTCATCGAAGGAAACTCGGTCGCGATCTCCCCGTCTATCTCGTAGGCTGTGCAGATCGGGATCCGATCGAGATAGCCCAGCACGTCGAGCAGGGTAAGGGAGACTTCGGTGGCGCCTTGGACTATGCAGCCGTACTTAGTGGCAACCGCGTCGAACCAGCCCACGCGCCGGGGGCGGCCGGTCGTTGCGCCGTATTCCCCTTCGTCGCCGCCCCTCTCCCGTAATTCATCTCCCCGCTCGTCGAGAAGATCGACTACAAAAGGCCCAGCGCCGACGCAAGAGGAATACGCTTTGACTACCGCCACGACACGCTTCATTTCATAGGCCGGAAAGCCTGCTCCGATGGGTCCGTATCCGGCCAAAGTCGAGGAGGAAGTGGAAAACGGGTAGATTCCGTGGTCCGGGTCGCGCAGCGCGCCCAACTGCCCCTCGAGCAGCACTTCTTTCCCTTCTTTCAGCGCTTGGTGCAACATGCGCGTCGTGTCTTTGACCATCGGCCGGACCTTTTCGGCGACGGGTCTAATCTCTTCTATCAACCGATCGACAGTGAATTCAGGTTTTCCGTAGTACTCGCGCGCGAGAAAATTGGTGCGGGGCAATACGCGTTCGAGCCGTTCCCGCAACCCCTTCTGATCGAAGATTTCGCCCACTTGGATGCCAAGCTTCAGGTATTTATCTCCGTAGAACGGAGCGATTCCGCTCTTGGTCGAGCCAAATTGGTTCGCGCCGAGGCGCTCCTCTTCATACTCGTCGAGCAACTTGTGGTACGGCATCAGGACCTGAGTGCGCTGTGAAATGGCGAGACGGGGCGCAGGCACGCCTGCGGCCTCCAGCTCTTCCAACTCTTCGAGCAGCGCCCCCATATTGAGGGCGACGCCGGGTCCGATTATATTGACGACATCCTGGTAGAATGCGCCCGAGGGCAGGAGATGAAGCACGAACTTCCCGTAGTGATTGATAATCGTGTGGCCGGCGTTGTTGCCTCCCTGAAACCGGACAACAAAATCCGCGTTCGGCGCCAGCGCATCCACGATCTTCCCCTTGCCTTCGTCGCCCCAATTAGCGCCCACAACGGCAGTTACACTCACATGCCTTCTCCTTGATGGATTCTCGTTTGGTTTCGCCGCCCCGCGGCTGGGCCAGTCGTCCGAGCCCTTCTTACGCGGACCTATGCCCACTCTTCTCCAGGCGCGATTTCTCCAGGCGCAATTCACGCCTCGTATGATTTTTCGAGAGGAATTCGTGGGCACCTTCCGGGCATCTATTGTACGTCGAATGCAGGGTCTTTGCAATAATCCAGCTGGCCCGCGTCGAGCGATCGAACCCCTCCCTCTGGGGAGAGGCCAACGGAGCGTACGGTGCACCAACGCGGTTTACCTAGCCCGGATACCCTATCGATCGTGAGTCAATACACTAGCCCGGACATCTCACCGCTTTTCTACTTCGACGGAGGATGAGGCCACTCTGACGAGACTTTTCTCGCCTTTCGACCTCGACGTGACCTGCCACGCTGTCGTCCGAACGGCTTCGAACAAGTCTCGACATAGTAACCTTCTCCACCGTCTCGTTACGAAAACCGGTGAGATAACCGGGCTAGTTTCTCATTCGGACGCGATACGTCAAGACTGCTTCTCCGTCATGTGCCACCGGCATGGAGAAAACGGCCGTGTTCGCGTCCTTCTTAGTGTGATCGTGGGACTGCCTGAGGATCTCCCAATCGCCGGGCATGGGTTCGACGACATCGACGACGATATCCGTTTCCTTGTGGTTGCGCAGGGTTATCTCGAATTCGGCTTCGTGCACGTTGCTCGCAATCCTACGGTAATCCGTCTGAACGCGCTCGCCTATGACGTCGAAGGCCTGTCCCATGCGCAACGTAACCGTTTCGTCCTTCGGAGTGTGCTGGATCCGATCTTCTCCGGCAAATTGGAGCATGCCCTCGGAATCTTCCTGGTAGATCCGCATAATGCCGCCGGGCAACGGTACGCCGAGTTCGTTCTCCTCCTCATTCTCGAAGTCGAGGAAGACGCTTATATTTTGTCCGAGTATCGGAGGCATGGGTTGGCTGTAGAAATGCGCCTGCCCCCGGTATTCGTAGCGCTTCTTCGAAGCGACACCCGAGGCGTCCATGAGGGCGAGTTGCTTCGATTGGTTCTGCTTGATGGTCGTGCGGCGGGGCATCGTGTAAAGGTGGTATTCCGCGAAGGATTCCTCGACCGGCATCGCCATCGCTTCGACGCGAACGCCACGAGCCCCTCCTCTGCCAACCTTAGCCATCCTATCCGGTACGATATTCACCGCGCCGGCAACCAGTTTCAGACGTGTGTTCTCGTAGGTCGCGCCGGATTGGTTGTTCATGGTGACCCAGCCCGCCAAATCGAGCGAGCTGTCATCCTTAGCCAGCGTCGACACATAATCGGCTTTCCATGTGATTCCGCGCGTAAGGTACGTCGCTTCCAGCGTCTGCTTTGCCTCGGCGTTATCGACGGCCCAGATAAGCGAAGGCCGCGCGATCAGATTCGCGGGGATCTCAGGCAACACCACCGTGCCCGGATGGCCCAGAAAGATCTCGCTGCCCACCCGGTAGATGTAACCGTCGTTCGCGCTGAGGAGCTTGGCGTCCACTTCCTCGAAGCCCAACTGATTCGAGAAGTTCACGAGGCGCACGTTCTGCCCAACGAATTTCTCCATGAGTTTTGCCGGGCTCATGAGGTCGTATTCGTAATTCTGCTCTAGGATCGAGACCGTGCCCGGCGCGGAGATCGAACGGAGACTCACCGTTTCCGGGCGAATCTGCTCGGCCACGTCATTGAAATGGAGATGCAATTCGCCCGTCGGCAACGAGAGCGTCCGCACGTCTCGCACGAGGGCCAGGCCGTTGTTATAGGCGGTTAGGGCGAGGTCAGTCTGGTCGTCCAACGTTGTCGAGTGCCGTGATTCCTGCGCCAGCGTGCCCGCGCACAGCGCAAGGCAGGTCGCGATAACGAATGCCGTCTGTTTCATGAGAATGCTCCTTTCTCAAGGTGTGTGCCCATTCTACCATTCGCGCGTCCATTGTATTGGACACCTCTATAACGATTGGGTTCGAGGAATGTTTGACGGCCATTCACCCACAGAGGGACACAGAAAGCGCGGAAGAAGGTGGCGTGGGCTTCCAGCCCATGAATCACGGGCAGGATGCCCGTGCCACGAAATTGGTTTTCATTCGTGGTTCAACAAGGCCATTATGCGCCGGGGACCGACGCTCTGAGATCTCTGTGCCCTTTGCGGCTAGGGCGTCATCCTCGACGAGAACGGCTGTTCCATATACTAGAATTTCCGCCGCCCCGCTGGCGATGTCGGATGTGCTGAACCGCACGTCGAGAATCGCGTTCGCCCCCAAGCGTTCCACATCCTGGACCATGCGGTCGCGGGGGTTGCTCACGCGCTTCGGCGAGCACTTTTGTGTGTTCGTCCAGTTCGCCACCTACGAGGTTTCTGAAGTAGGCGAGGATCTTTTGTCCAACATGGTGTGCGCGAACCGTAGTGCCACGCACCAGGCACAGCGTCTTCGCGATCCTCTTTCCAACGATCGCCGAGAAAGTTACATAGAGCACAGATTCGATTCTCCCGAGACACGCTCTGGACTGCGCTAACGCCGCACGTCCCGGCTATAACGGTCCGTTTTCGACACGAAGAGCCGCTGCCTCCACACGGAAACAAACAAAATGATCAATCCCACAAAAGGAACGGCTACGCCCGCCTTCACCACGGGGGATGGCCACGGCACCGCGGCGAGAAGGTAAATCCCGAACGTACCGGCAATAATCGCGCCGAGGATCAGAACGGTCCACCCGGTCTTTCGCTCGACACGATTGTACACATTGTCCAGGAAGGTGTCCAACACGGCTTCGGGCGGAGGCTCGACGTGCAGTGTCGAGGCCGCATCGACGAGTTGGCGCAGGCTTTCCAACTCGCTCCGGCCTTCCTCATTCTCGGAGAGGTACGATTCGAGGCGGGCCTCTTCGTCCGGACCGAGTCCGCCGTCGAGATATCCCGACATCAGGACTTTGATGTCTTCAGGTTTTTCTTCCATACGCGCGCTTTCGGTGTTCGGCCATCGTGGCTAGTTTTGCGTTTCTATTACAACCCGGAGGCGGTGCCGTGCTGCGTGCAAACGCGACATGACCGTCCCCTTGGGGATATCGAGGCAATCCGATATTTCGGCATAGGACAACTCGTGAATGTGACGCATCGTGATGATTTCGCGATGGCTCTCGCTTAGTTCGCCGAGGCCCTCGACGATGGAATGTCGAACGTCGCTTAGTTCCGCGTGTCTCTCTGGAATATGGTTCGGGGACGGCGGGTCGTACCCCGATTCCATGAGTCTTTCGAGCGAGGTCTCTCCGCGGCGTTTGCGCTTCTTGATGTGATTGAGGCAGGTGTTTTTACGATCCGGTAGAGCCAAGGATAAAACCGCAATTTCGTATCGAAGCGCGATATGGCCTTATACGCTTTAGCGAAGGCTTCCTGAGCCATTTCCAGGGTCTTCGCGGTTCCCAACAAATTCGTATGCAATGCCGTAAGCCTTTTTCTGATAGGTCTTTACAATCCTGCCAAAAGCCGCGCGGTCGGCCTGCTGAGCCGCAAGCAGAATCGTAACTTCATCTTTATCTGTAGTCATAGTGGTCATATCTAGTGGAGAATACACCTTCCTTTTCGGTTTATTCATCTCAGCGCGACTCTCTTAGTTGACCAGCGATGGCCCCTTTTGGTTCCATCCGTATCCAATTACGGCGTCGACTTCACGGTGGATGTGCGGTAACAATTGAACTATCATGCATTTATATGATAAAGTTCGCGGTCGCTGAGAGGTGAGGTGTGCCTAGTCGGCGGTTACGAGTGCAGTTGCGGGCGCGTTGCTCTGTGCCGTTCTCGTGATTTCTTCACCAGCCCACACGCGAAGCCGGCGTCATTAAGGAAATCGATACAGGTCGAATTGTGTTTGAATCGCTGACAAACAAGCTCGAAGGAGCTTTCAAGAATCTTCGCGGTCATGGCAAGCTGACCGAGAAGAACATGAAGGACAGCGTTCAGGCCATCCGTGTAGCGCTTCTTGAGGCCGATGTGAACTACAAGGTCGTCAAGCAGTTTGTCACGGACGTTCAAGCGGAGGCCGAAGGCCAGAAGGTTCTTGACAGTATCCGGCCGGACCAGCAGGTCGTGCAGATTGTCCACAGCGAACTGGTCAAGATTATGGGGGACAATCACGAACCCCTGCAGATCGCGGATAAACCTCCTACGATCATCATGATGGTCGGTCTTCAGGGCCAAGGCAAGACGACTACCTGCGGAAAGATCGCCGTTCACCTGAAGAAGAAGGGGCACAAGGTGTTGCTCGTTGGGGCGGATGTTTACCGTCCGGCGGCCATCAAGCAATTGGAAGTCGTCGCCGAACAAGCGGGCGCCGAATCGTTCAGCCTCGGCGAAAACGCGAACCCGGTCGATACCTGCGTTATGTCCCGCGCCGAAGCGCAGATGCGCGGTTGCGATGTCATCATCTTGGACACGGCGGGCCGGCTGCATGTCGACGACGAGATGATGTCCGAAGTTCGAAAGATCCAGACCGAAATGAAGCCGGTCGAAATCCTCTTCGTCGCGAATGCGATGACGGGGCAGGACGCGGTCAACTCGGCTAAGGAGTTTCACAGTTCGCTGCCGCTTACGGGTGTTGTTCTCACGCAGATGGACGGCGATGCGCGCGGCGGAGCGGCGCTTAGTTTGATTTCGGTGACGTCGTGCCCCATCAAGTTTGTGGGAACCGGCGAAAAGCTCGATGCGTTGGATGCCTTCCACCCGGACCGGATGGCGGATCAGATCCTGGGCATGGGCGACATCGTCTCGCTCGTGGAAAAGGCGCAGGAAGTCGTCGATCAAGAGAAGGCCCTGAAATTCCAGGAGAAGGCGCGCAAGGCTAACTGGGATTTCGACGATTTCCTCGGCCAGATGCAGGAAATCAAGAAGATGGGTTCCTTCGGCGACGTGATGAAGAAGATCCCAGGTATAAACCAGTTTATGGGGTCAGGCGCGGACATGGAGGAATTGGATGACGATGGGCTGAAGTATGTGGAGGCCATTATTTACTCCATGACCAAGCAAGAACGCCGCAAGCCGAAGATCTTGAACGGCAGCCGGCGCAAGCGAATCGCGGCGGGAAGCGGCACGGCCGTTCAAGACGTGAACCGGCTGATCAAAGATTTCGACAAGTCCAAGAAGATGATGAAACAAATGATGAAGCAAATGAAGAAAGGCGGCAAGAAGGGCAAAGGGCGCGGCATGAGTCTGCCGGGCATGTCCAACTTCCCCGAAATGCGCTAACCCGAAAGATCCATTTGATCGATAAAGAGAGAGGAACTTCATGGCAACAGTAATTCGATTGAAACGCGGCGGCAGAAATCATGCCCCGTATTACCGCATCGTCGTGACGGACGCGCACAAGAAGATGACGGGACGCGTCATCGAAGAGATTGGCCTGTACCACCCCTGCGCTAGGCCGGAGCCGATTACCACGGTGAAGGAGGACCGCGCGTTGGAGTGGCTTTCGAAGGGAGCCCAGCCTTCGGACACCGTGCGAAGCATTCTGTCCAAGGCGGGAACCATTGCGAAGCACGCGGGCACCGCCAAGGCCGAAGAACCCGAAGCCGAAGTAACCGCTACTGAGGAAGCCACGAGCGAACAGCCTGGGGAAGCAGCGGCGGAATAATCCACGCCTGTAACCTACGCGCCGCAAGAGAGAGAACTCAGATGAAAGAACTTATCGAACTCGTTTCCAAGAAGCTGGTCGAGCATCCTGAGGACGTCCAGGTCCGTGTGATCGAAGGCGACCGGGGCCAGTCCTACGAGTTGCGCGTACACCCCGACGACATGGGGCGCGTTATCGGCAAGAATGGCCGCGTCGCAAAAGCGGTGCGCACCCTTGTCGGCTCGGCCGCGGCAAAGTTGGATGTGCGGGCGACGCTCGAAATCGTCGAGTAGAAGGAGCCCGGCGTGACCGGCGCGGGACGCCACGTCTCGATAGGGCGTGTGCGCTCCGTAAATCCGGTGCGCCGCGAATTGCATATTGATATGGGCAGAGGGCGCCGGTCGGAATTCGAGAACGTGGAATGGCTCCGTGTGGTCCTCGATTCGGGCGAAACGTTGCGGTGCCGAGTAGCCGCGTTGCGGGTCGATAGCGACAAAAAGGCCACGGCGACGCTCGTACCCGGCGTGTCGAAGGACGCGGTGCGCAACATGAAAGGCGCTCAGGTCGTCGTAGTCGAAGACGAGTTACGGCCAAGAAACAAGTGGGATTTCGCGCCCGAAGAGTTGACGGAAATGACGGTGGCGACGGTATCCGGAGAAGTTCTGGGAACCGTAGCGGGCGCGTTCGAGACGCGGGCCCACATCGTCATGGAAGTGGAAAAGCAAAATGGCGGCTCGTTCTTGCTGCCGGCGGTGCCCGAGGTACTGAAAGAAATCGATTTTGACGCGCGGCGGATTGTCGTGCTGGATATAGAAGGGTTCGCCGTGGACGATGACAATGGCGAACGGCTGGCTTAGCCCGGACTGGCTTACTAGGCGAGTCGAGGCTGAGGGGACTAGGCGATGCGGATCGACGTACTGACCCTGTTTCCCGAGATTTTCGAGAGCCCCCTCAAGGCGAGTCTGCTGGGCAAGGCTATCGAGGAAGGCCGGCTCGAAGTCGCTCTGACGGATATACGAGATTTTGCCGAGGACAAGCATCGGACTGTGGATGACGCCCCATACGGCGGCGGTCCGGGCATGGTCATGAAATGCGGGCCCGTGTACGCGGCCGTCGAAAGTTTAAGAGAACGGAATAGCTTGGAGCGAGTTGCCTTGCTCTCGCCGCGCGGCCGTCCGCTGGACCAAGGGCTTGTGCGCGAGTTGGCGAATGCGCCGGACTTGGTCCTCCTCTGTGGACGTTACGAGGGCGTGGACGAGCGGGTCGCGCAGGACCTGTGCACGGACGAGATTTCCGTGGGCGATTACGTGTTGAGCGGGGGAGAGCTTCCCGCGCTCACGATTATCGAAGCGGTTAGCCGCATGTTGCCCGGCGTCATAGGCGATTTTGAATCCGTCGAGTCCGATTCGTTTTACGGCGGCATATTGGGCGCGCCGCAGTACACGCGACCGGATGTATTTCGCGGCGTGGCTGTTCCCGACGTGCTCAAGGACGGAAACCATGCCGCGATAGCGCGCTGGAGAAGGAAAGAAGCTTTGCGCGCCACGCTGGCGCGTAGGCCGGAATTATTAGAGGCGAGATCGCCCGAAGACGAGGCGTTGCTCGCGGAACTTAGCGAAGAATTAGATAGAGCGGGCCGGAAAATGGGCCCCGAAGCAAGGAGATAGCATCGTGAATTTGTTGCAAGAAGTCGAACAGGCGCAGCTCAAGTCCGAAGACAAAATCCCCAAGTTCAATGTGGGCGATACAGTCAAGGTGCACTTCCGCATCGTTGAAGGCGAGAAGGAACGCATCCAGGTCTTCGAGGGCGTCGTCATCGCGTGCAACGGAGGCTCCAGTTCCAACGCGAACTTCACCGTGCGGCGCGTTGCCTTCAACGAAGGCGTGGAGCGCGTATTTCCGCTCCATTCGCCGCGAGTCGAAAACGTGGAAGTCATCCGTGAAGGCCATGTGCGCCGCGCCAAGCTCTATTATCTCCGGGACCGCTCCGGTAAGGCTGCGCGGGTGAGGGCTAGGGGGCGCACCGCGGGCGAGCAGGAATAACGATCCTACCTGTCAGGCCGGTCGGACGTGGAAGAGCTCGGTGTGGCGTTAGCGCCCTCCCTAGAAGGATTGTGGTTCAAGCTAGGATACGCCGCGGTCATGACCCTTCCAGTATTTTTCGCGCAGCACCCGCTTTAGAACTTTCCCGCTCGCGTTCCGGGGCAGTTCGTCGATGAACCCGACGGACTTGGGGCACTTGAAATGCGCGATGCGTTCGCGACACATATCGATGAGCGTCTCTTCGTCCAGCGTCGCGTCTTCCTTCAGCACGACCATCGCCGTAATCGACTCTCCCCACTTTTCGCTGGGAACGCCGATGACCGCGCAATCGGCGACCGCCTCGTGCGCGAAAATGCAATTCTCGACCTCTCGCGGATACACGTTCTCACCGCCGGTGATGATCATGTCCTTCACCCGGTCTTCGATGTACACGAAGCCTTCTTCGTCCATCTTGCCGGCATCGCCCGTATGCATCCAACCACCTTCGAGGGTCTTCTCGCTCACCTCGGGCATATTCCAATAGCCGCGCATGAGTTGGGGGCCTTTCCCACAGATTTCACCCACTTCGCCCCGGGGCACCTCGTTGCCGTCTTCGTCGACAATCTTTACTTGAGTCGATAGGATGGGCCGCCCCGCCGACAGCAACAGGTGAGGCTCGCCCGCAAGCGCGCGCTCATGTTCTTTATGGGTCATTTGGGTTAGCACGGCGGTAGTTTCTGTCATTCCGTAGCCCTGGGAAAACTCGCACTTGAACACTTCAAGCGCCCTGCGGAGTGTTTCTTCGGCGATGGGCGATGCGCCGTAGGATATGGTTCGAAGGCTATCGTAATTCCTCTCCGCCACATCGGGCACGTTGACCAGACAGGCCTGAATCATCGCCGGCACGAGCGTGATATGCGCGATGTTGTCTTCGGACAAGGCCCGCACGACCTCGACCGGATCGAAGTCTTCCATGATTTGCATCGCGCCTCGAGACGCCACCGTGGCCGAGGTTGTCGTGGACGCCGCGGCATGGTACATCGGTGCTACGATTAGGTTGTACTCCCCTGGCTCCCGCCTGCGGCGGTATTGGAATTGGTGGATATGCATCGTCACCGCGCAATGCGTCAAGACCGCGCCCTTCGGATGACCGGTCGTCCCGCTCGTATACATCTGGTACAAGTCGTCCTCCGGAAGAATTTCTCGATCCGGCGCCGAATCCTCCTGCTTTTCGATCCACGGATGAAACGCATCGTATCCATCGACGGGTTCGTGGTCGATCACGATGAACTTTTCGATGGACTCCAAATCGCCGCGAATGGAGTTTATTGCGTCGACATAATGCGGGCTGACGAACAAGGCCTTCGCGCCGGCGTCGTTGATGATGTAGCTCCACTCGGGTGGCGCGAGGCGGTAGTTGAGCGAGACCGGCGGCGTTCCCGCTTTCGATGCGCCGAATAGAAACACGGGATACTCAAGGGAATTTTTCGAGAGGTAGGCGATTCGGTCCCCCTTTTTCAGCCCCGACGCGATGAGCGCGTTGGCGACCCGATTCGCCATCGACAGCGCCTCGTCGTAGTGGATGAGGCGATCTCCAAACTTGGCAAATTCCAGGTCTGGGTAATCCCGCGCGTGGTAGTCCAAGAAATCGTGCAACACTATCATTTACCGACCCCTCCCTTTTGAAAGCGTAAGAGTGCCAAAAAAGCACCGCCGCTGTCGAGCGCCGCATCCAGAGCCTACGGATTGCAGGGTGTCGCCGCTATGTCGAAAACACTCAGAAATCGACCCCAAAGAACACCCTTCCTTGACAGCGCCCCAACCCCGTGCCCGAGTAAACTGTAGAATATCGACCCTCCCCAAGCCCCTCCCTAAACCAGGGAGGGGGGTTAGGTGTACTACTTTCGCGCGTTTACTTGAAAGGAATCGAGCGATCAATCCAACTCCCTGGCTTAGAGGCCTTCCCAAAAGTCCAACGGGGCGCGGCGAGGCAGTTTTTTAATTGAACTTTTTGTCACCTGAAGCAGAGACCGTTCAATGTGGTCCATTCTCGGGCGTCGAATTTTTCCCCGCGCCGCCGGTTTTTGGTTTTTGTACTTTTTGGAAGGTCCCTTTAGAGAGGGGTCATGGGAGGGTCGACCGCGCGAGGAACTTCGCGGTCTTGACCGCGACTCAAACAACATCAATCGAAAACGACGACCCGCGCGTATCCAAACAAGACTGCGAGCCTTGAGCTGATCCCCAATGCTTGGACAACTTTTGGGGTGGGCTAGGCAGCCTTGTATAACTACACAATATAACTATCAATATAATTCACAGAAAGAAACGGGAAGAGCGCAGTCCTTGGCCCGTTCTCGCCCTCCGCCGCTCTAAACCCCCAAACACCAGCGCTACCCCTATGTCCGGATCGCCACAGACAACGGTGCGTAGCTAGAGGCGTACATGCCAAGCCCGTAGGCAGCGGCAAACTCTTCGGCGCTGTTGCCTCAAGTGCTCGCGCGAATGCCGTGAATCTAATCCTATATAATTCCGCTCCCCTGGCCGTGCGCCAGGCGAATTGCGCGACCCAACATCGAGGCTCAACAGGAGGATGGCATGAATTTGAGCTCTAAACGTTCCGTGGTAATCGTGGCGATTTCCACGTTCATGAGTGCGTCGGCTGCGTACGCCCAATTCGGGGCCGCTCAGGGCGAATGGCAATTTTACGGGGGCGATGCAGGCAGCACAAAGTATTCGGCGCTGGACCAGATCAACGCGAAGAATGTAGCCAGCCTTGAGATCGCGTGGCGCTGGAAGAGCGAAAACTTCGGTCCGCGTCCGCTCAATAACTATCAAGTTACGCCCCTTATGGTCGGCGGCGTACTCTACTTCACCGCCGGCCACAGCCGCGTGATCATCGCCGCCGACGCGAAGACAGGCGAATCCTTGTGGATGTACCGTCCCGACGAACCCGCCCGTTCTGGGCCGCGCGCGGGGGCCGGCAGAGGCGTGGCATATTGGACGGACGGGGCTGTCGAACGCATCTTCGCTATTACGAGGGGATACCTGATGTTGGCCTTGGACGCGAAGACTGGGCATCTTGACCAGAGCTTCGGCGAGAACGGCATCCTCGATCTGAAGCCCGGCCTCACGCTGAACAAGAACCACCAGTATCGGCTCGGCTCGACTTCCCCGCCCATCGTCGTCAACGACGTGGTCATCGTCGGGACGTCGATGCCCGCGCGCGCCCCTTCACCCGAGGCGCCCGCCGCGCACATCCGTGGATTCGACCCACGCACGGGCGAGCGTAAATGGATATTTCACACGATTCCTCAGGAAGGCGAATTCGGGAACGAAACCTGGGAAGAGGACTCGTGGAAATACACGGGGAACACGGGCGTCTGGACCGTCATGTCGGCCGATCCGGAACTCGGTTATGTGTACCTTCCGGTGGAAGCGCCGACGAACGACTGGTACGGCGGCCACCGTCTCGGCGACAATCTCTACGCCGAGAGCCTCGTGTGCCTAGATGCGAAGACCGGCGAACGGGTCTGGCATTTCCAGCTCGTCCATCACACCCTATTCGATTACGATCCGCCCGCTCCCCCTATTCTTATCGATGTCGAGGTAGACGGCCGCCCTATCAAGGCGGTGGTGCAAGTGACTAAGCAGAACTTCGCTTTCGTCTTCGATCGGGTCACGGGAGAACCCGTGTGGCCCATTGTCGAGCGAGAGGTTCCCCAATCGAGCGTCCCCGGCGAGAGGACCTCGCCAACCCAGCCCTTCCCAACGAAGCCTCCGGCCTACGATGTGCAGGAAATCAGCCACGAGGCCTTGATCGATCTCACGCCCGAACTGAAAGCCGAAGCAATCAGACTCATCGAGAACTACACCTGGGGGCCAGTCTATACGCCGCCGTCGGTCATTGAGGAAGACGGCAACCAGGGTACGATCGTCATGCCAGGCTCGCAGGGCGGTTCCAACTGGCCGAGCGCCTCGGTGGATATCGAAAACGGGATACTATTCGTAACCTCGAACTTGGCCCCACAGATTACAGGGCTCAGAAAGCCAAGTCCGAACCGCTCGATGTCGAGGTATCAGATTTGGGATGGAAAGCCCATGCCTGCCCCCCAGGGCTTGCCGTTGCTGAAACCGCCGTGGAGCAAGATATCGGCCATCGACCTGAACAAGGGAGAGATCTTGTGGCAGATCGCCAATGGTGAAGCGCCGGACTGGATAAAGGAGCACGAGGCCCTGCAGGGGAGGGGGATCGACTTCTCCCAGATGGGAAGCGGCGGCCGCGGCGCGACGTTGGTCACGAAGAGCCTGCTCTTCGCGGGCGAAGGGTCGGGACTCTTCAATATGATGCGAGACCCCGGTGGCCCCATGTTTCGCGCTATCGACAAGATGACTGGCGAGGTCGTCTCGGCATTCGAATTGCCGGCCAACCAGTCCGGCGTTCCCATGACCTATATGCTCGATGGAAAGCAGTACATCGTCGTCGCCGTGGGGGCGAGGAATTTCCCATCCGAGCTCGTCGCGTTGACGCTGCCAGGGCGGTAGACGCGGAGCGGCGGATACGGTCCGGGCGAGTATGAGAGGATAGGTGTGTCAATACGGCCATCGATAGGACCGACCCCGTGCGTACCGTGTACACCGTCTCTGACCTTCACCTGTTTAGAGCGTTTTAATTTATCATGCCTACGGTGGTATAGTGTGGGCATGAAGC
>CAYNZS010000064.1:0-16971 GCA_964401695.1 uncultured Nitrospirales bacterium | reverse complement strand
AACCGGGCTAACAACCATGCGAATAAACAGGCTGCGTAACCGCAAAACTCTAGGCCTAGTCGACGAATCGAGACATTCCCCTTACAACCTCTTCAGCCTCCTTGACCAACTCGTTGACCAGATCGGCCACCAGGGGAATCCCGTCAATCATGCCAGAGACTTCTCCGCCCGGCATCAGAGCTTTGGGGCCGTCACCGGCATACTGCGCCTCCCAGCCCTCATCCTCCTTGTCCGTAACTTCCTTGGCCACGTCATCGAGGTGGGAGGGCTCTCCCAGGAAGACCCCCGGAGCCTTCTCCACGGTCAAGCGCGTGAAATCCATGGCCGCCTCGTTTCGGATCCAACGCAAGGGTCCGACCACACCTCTGGCGATGATGGTGTCTCGCTCGCTGCTCTTCACCACGTACTCTTTGTGCACCTCATTGAAATCGCTCTCCTGCGTGGCCAGAAAACGCGTGCCCATCTGTACCCCGATGGCCCCAAGGGCGAGGCCCGAAGCAAGGCCCGATCCGCTGCCGAAACCGCCGGCCCCGATTACGGGGATGTCCACGGCCCGCACCACGGCCGGAAGCAGCACCGACGTATGTACGGGCTCCCAGGCGACATGGCCTCCGCCTTCCTGCCCCGAGGCGATGATCGCGTCGACGCCGGCCTTCTCCGCTCGCTTGGCGTGCCGCACCGAGGGAACCAGATGGAACCACTTCAGCCCCGTGGGCTTGATGAGTTCGGAAACGGGTAGCGGATCGCCTGCCGAGGTGATGATGACTCGCATCCGCTCTTTCATTTCCGAATCGTTCTCGACCATCTTGGCGATCACCTCGATGACCGACCGGCAGTAGCCCGCCTGTTCAGCGGCTACCATCACGTTGGCGCCGAAGATGCCCTGCTGTTCCCTGGTCTGCTCCTTGACTCGCCTAAAAGCCCGCACCATCTCTTCTTGCCAGGTGCCGCCCTTTCCGTCTGAAAGAGACTTGCAGAGCTCCTGTGTTCCTTTCGTTCGCGTGGCGGGGTCGGTGGCCAATGTGCCGAAGCCGCTCGTGCTGACGATGCCGAGGACACCGGCGTTGGCCGAGGCGATGGCCAGATTGTTGGTGCAGAAGGGTCCCATGCCGGCCTGGATAATGGGATGCTCGATTCCCGCGATCTCGCATAAATCTGTCTTCAGCATGTCTGTTTATCCTATAGGGGTTAGTTTCAATGGCTCTGTTGAGCCCTCAAGTATATCGAGAAAGCGCCGTGGCGCAAACCATCGGTTTGACGACCCGGGCTCTATCACTTACTATAATGAGAATGTGCCCGTGATGGTCGCGGGCAACTCCACATGGGGAATCTCGGCGAAACGTCGAAATCGAAAACAGGAGAATAGCATGAAAACGCGCATCACAGAATTATTTGGCATCGAACACCCGATCATTCAGGGTGGCATGCACATGGTCGGCATGGCCGACATGGCCGCGGCGGTGTCCAACGCCGGCGGATTGGGCATTATTACGTCCCTTTCGACGGGGTCGCCAGAGGCTCTCGCCGAAGAGATCGTCAAATGCAGAGAGATGACGGAGAAGCCTTTTGGCGTGAACATAACGCTGCTTCCCAGTTTCAAGCCGCCACCGTATCCCGAATACGTCCAGGCGATTGTTGACGGCGGGGTGGAGGTGTGCGAGACGGCGGGGCGCAGTCCAGAAAAACTCCTGCCGCCCATGAAAGAGGCGGGGATCAAGATCATTCACAAGTGCACATCGGTGCGGCACTCGCTGAAAGCCGAACGAATCGGTTGCGATGCGGTGAGCGTGGATGGTTTCGAGTGCGGCGGGCATCCTGGCGAGGATGATATCCCCAACATGATCTTGCTTCCGCGCGCGGCGGAGGAGTTGACGATTCCGTTCGTGGCATCGGGGGGCATGGCGAACGGACGCAGTCTGGTGGCGTCCCTTGCGCTGGGCGCGGATGGGATGAACATGGGGACGCGCTTCGTCGCGACGAAGGAAGCGCCGGTGCACGAAAATGTCAAGCAAGCGATCCTCGATGCGGACGAGTTGCAGACACGGCTGATCATGCGTCCGTTGCGCAACACCGAACGCGTGCTGGTCAACGCGGCGGTGGAGAAGGTCGTCGAGATCGAGAAGGAAAAGGGCAGCGAGACGACCATCGACGACATCGCGGAATACGTGTCTCAGTACACCAAGGTGATCAAGGACGGCGAAATGGACGCCGGCGCATGGAGTTGCGGGATGGTCGCCGGGCTCATTCACGACGTTCCTACTTGTAAGGAACTAATCGACCGCATCATGGTCGAAGCCGACGAGCTCATTCGGGGACGGCTTGAGAGTGTTCTGTCGGGGTAACGGCTGGCCAGCCGGCCGATGCCGGCGATAGGGGAGGATCCGCTCAAGATTGCGCGGAGGGTTTGGCCTCGCGGCCGTATCCTCCGCCAACCCCTGCGGGGCCAAGGCACATTGCATCCAGGGCGAGGCCCACTCGCCCTGGGTAAATGGTCTGAATGCTCCAACCCGTGAAACGATCCGGTTAGGTGTGGATGAGCTTGGGACGGCGCCGCGGAGTGGGGAGGGAGATGCCCGATAAGAGCGCGCGGTAAATGTTCCCCAGCATCGCGTCGCTTCCGTTCACGATGCCCACGATGATAAGGCACGCCGTGTGATCGACAAAGTCATTCAGGTCCAGGTCGCCGGTGTAGTGATCTTCGTAGGCGTGGATGTAGGAATGGCTGTCCCGGTATTCGGCGCAGATCCGGTCGTGAAGTTCTTGCTGCGCATCGTCATCGACCGGCTCGGGCCAGAGGTAACGGGTCAGCGGCCGGGGTTCGGGCAAGGGGGTCTCGCGGTGGAATGCCGACTGCACCTCGTCGACGCCTTGATCGGCGCCGTTCTCCGCGCCGATGACGAGCATCTCCGACAGGCGGTCGACAAAGGAGTCGTAATCGTCGAAGCGCTCGGTGTAGTACATTTCATATATGGACAAGAACGCCTTCTCGCTGCGAAGCCGACACCGGAATGTCTCCGCTATGCGAGTCCTGATGAAATCTTTGAAACCATCGGACCAGTATCGTTCAGCGGACTGGTCGGCGTCTTCGGTGTCGGGAACGTCGTGCATGATTACTCCCTTGGGCGCTATATTCCCTAGCGCTGTTAGGCGAGGCGGGAACAGGATCGGCGTCGTGCGAACCGGCTTAGCCTACGGCCCGCCACGCACGGCGATGGTCTGGCCAGTCACGTAGTCCGATTCGGCGGATCCGAGGAACAAGGCCACGTTGGCGACGTCTTCAGGGGTACCGAGACGTTTCAAGGGGATGAATGCTGGCGCGGCCCTCTTGAAGTCGTCCACGTACATCCCCTGCTGCTTGATGGTATCGCGCATCATTTGAGTTTCGATGAAATCGGGGGCTACACAGTTTACGTTGACGTTGTATGGGCCGAGTTCAACGGCGAGGGATGTTGTTATGCCCATCAGGCCTGCGTTGGCGGCGCTATAATTCGCATGACCCGGTCCGCCGAACGCAGGTGAATTGGGCGGCGCGCCGACAATGACAAACTTGCCTGCTTGTTGCTCGACCATGTGTTCCTGCGCGGCCTTGGCACAGTTGAAGCAGCCCTTCATATGTACGTTGACGACCGCATCCCACTGTTCGGCAGTGAGGTTGTGAAAGGGGGCATCTCGGCGCAGGCCAGCGTTAGATACGACGATGTCCACCGTGTCGAAGGCGTCGACCGTCTCCGCGAAGAGTTGTCCTACGGCCACGGCGTCGCACACATCGGCCTCGAAGGCGAGCGTTCTGCACTCCATCTCTTTAATCTTCTCGCTAACGCTTTCGGCGGCCATGAGGCTCTTGTCGCTGACGACGACGGTTGCGCCCTCTTCGGCGAACTTCAGGGAAATCGCCCGGCCAATACCTCCCGCGGCGCCGGTAACAACCGCGACTTTCCCGGCAAGTCTCATAACAGCCCCCTACTGTGTTTTCCAGCGAGTGTCTACAGCCCGACATCTGCCGACCTTGATCTCTTCAACGAGGTCCTTTTCGCAACGGATTCTCGCCTCGAAAGCGGTGTAACACGAGCCGACACCATGCACAGCGTGGGCGTCGCTTCCACCCGTGCCCGGAAGGTTGAGATGCACGGCCGCGTCTGCGGTGAACGCGGCTTCCCGCTTTCCGGACTGGCCGTTGTACACTTCCATCCCGTCCAGAAACTGAAATACGGGACGCTGCGCCAGCGCGTCAAATGGACCCGGCTCCTCGCCATAGGTTGCCTGATCGCGGCTACTGACGAGCTCTGGCTCTGTCCGGAAGGGATGGGCCAAAACCATGGCGCCGCCCGCGGCATCGACCATCGCGCGCAAGCCGGATGGAGTGCCAACCTTCAAGACGGACTCGTGCAGTCCAAAAGTCAGGATTTCGCCGCAGTCCGTACTGACCTCGGCCCCGCCAATTACGAGGAAATCGTGCCTGTCCCGGATTCGTTGGATAGCGTCCCTGGCCCAAATCTGGTCGTGGTCCGTGATACAGACGCCATCAAGGCCCACCGCTTTAGCGCGTTTTACGAGTTGATCGGGGTCCATGTAGGCGCACGAGGAACCGTGGCTCGTATGGCTGTGCAGGTCGATCTTCATTGCTCAGGTTGGCCATCTACCGCGCCCTTTGAGGATGAAACTGACAAAACTCTTCCCAGTGCCGCGAGGCGGTTGCATTACATAGCCCAAACCAGCGACGCGAGGCGTCACATTCGGGGCAGAGCGCCGCGCGATCCCAGCCAAAGGTGGTCTTTAAGCCCTTTGTACCGCGAACTCGCAGTGCCCGTCCTCGGGAATCGTGGCATCCATCTTAATCTTGGCGTCAATATCCAGATCCTGATGGATTGTCTGACAGGCGGCCAGGCACGCGTGACGACACGGCAGCCGCTTAGCCGTTTCTTCGCCACACTTATCCTTGAGTTTTTCATACGTGGTGCAGTTGGGCAACCGGTAGATCAGACGCTGTGGGTTGTTCTCGATAATGGGCAGCACGGACAACTCCTGTGTGCTGAGATAGGCAATCTCGAGAAAGCGCTGCGGCAACAGGGCGAACTTGAGGTGGCCGCCGGTCTTGTCGATGGCCATCTTGAGTACTTCATAGGTCCGATCAGGATACTCATCGCCAAGCTTATGCGTCGTCCGTATCCAATTCTTGCCGTAGTTCTCGAAGAAAACCTTGCCCTCGGCATCGGCCTCGTCCGCGCTCTTGCCTTCGATGGCCTTGGCGTACTCGGTCGCGGCCTTATCTACGTCGAATTCCTCGCCGATCTGCTTGAGCATCTCCGGATTCAGCTCAAACGAATAGCTGTTTGGTGTATAGATGTCTTCAGGCATTTTGCGTCTCCATAGAAGGAAAAGTAATCGTGATAGCGTCAACGGGACACAGCTCGATGCAGTCGTTGCACCCAGTGCACTTGTCCCGGTGCGGCGCACGAAGCCCATAGGTTCCCGGTTCGGTGGGGTCCGTCTCCCGGCCGCGTTCCACTTTGATGGCCCCTACGCTGAAAACAGACTGAAGACAGCCTTGTATACACTTCTTACAGTCGAAGGGGGTGGTGCATTTGGTGTTGTCTATCTCAATAGTTGCGTAATTTGGGATGGCCATATTACCATTCCTCCTTGAGTGCGGGAAGAGCCTCTCTGTCTAGCAGTTCGATGGCGCTCGTTGGGCAGGCGGTCTCACAGAGTCCGCAGCCGAAACACTTGAACTGGTCGATATTCGTCTTCTCCCTGGTTACCTCGTACTTAATCGCGCCAAACTGGCAACGCTGTACACACACGCCACAGCCCGTACATGCGTCGTAGTCGAGAGCCGCCACCCACGGGCTTTTCAAACAGCCCGTCGTAACCCCGTAGTCCACGCGGTTACGAATCATGCCGCAATCGGGATAGTCACAATTGCAGATGCCACCCACATACGAGCCACCGAAAGTCATGATAATGTGGACCATGCCCTTCTTGTTCCACTTGAGCAACCATTCCTTGGCTTCGTCGGGCCCCATGAAGTTCACGCCGCCTTTATAGCGTTCCGGCCAGCGCTCCCACTTGAACATGCCCACGCCCAGGCCCGTACACGAATACTCGTGCTCGGTGCGTTCCTCTTGCGCGCGCGCGCCGATACGGCAAATGCAGCTCATCGAAGCCACGGGATAGGCCAGTTCGGCTACGCGAAAGGCTTCCTGGATCGGGATAACCTGCCCTATCTGGAAGGGGCTCTTCGTAGTCAGCGAGTTGGCTTCCGCGACCTGTTCCCGGAACTTCTCAGGGTCCGAAAACCGCTCCTGCATGATCTCGCCCATCTTGCGCCCGGACTCCGCTTCGGGATCTGAGCCAAACGCCGCGGCCTGCTGGCCCGGTTTCTTAATTTTGTACATTTGGCGGGAGTGGTTCTTGGGGTTCAGGTACCAACGCCCTTCTCCATACTCGGGGTCGCCAAATGCCTCATCAACCCAATTCATAAGTATCTCCTGATATTTCTACTGCTGTTCCCGCTCGACATCCGCCCATACTACCATTCGTCCTTAAGTGCGGGAAGGGCCTCGCGATCGAGCAATTCAATGGCGCTCGTCGGACAAGCGGTCTCACAAAGGCCGCAGCCGAAACACTTGAACTGATCGATGTTTGTCTTCTCTCGGGTGACCTCATACTTGATAGCACCAAACTGGCAGCGCTGCACACACACACCGCAGCCCGTGCACTCATCGTAGTCGACGGCCGCCACCCACGGACTCTTCAGACAGCCCGTTGTGATTCCATAGTCGACACGCTGACGAATACAGCCACAGTCGGGGTAGTCGCAATTGCAGATTCCGCCCACATACGAGCCGCCAAAAGTCATGATAATGTGAACCATGCCCTTCTTGTTCCACTTGAGCAGCCATTCCTTGGCTTCATCGGGGCTCATGAAGTTCACGCCGCCCTTATAGCGCTCCGGCCAGCGCTCCCACTTGAACATACCCACACCCAGGCCGGTGCACGAGTACTCGTGCTCGGTACGTTCCTCTTGCGCGCGCACACCAATCCGGCAGGCGCAACTCATGGAAGCCACGGGGTAGGCCAACTCGGCTACGCGAAAGGCTTCTTGGATGGGGATAACCTGCCCGATCTGGAAGGGGCTCTTAGTCTCCATGGCATTGGCCTCTTCGATCAGTTCCCGAAACTTCTCGGGCTCCGTAAACCGCAACTGCATGATCTCGCCAATCTTGCGCGCGCCCTGCGTCTCGGGATCGGAACCGTATGCCGCGGGCTTCTGGCCCGGCTTCTTTATTTTGTACATCTGACGGGAGTGGTTCTTGGGATTCAAGTACCAGCGCCCTTCGCCATATTCGGGGTCGCCAAACGCTTCATCAACCCAATTCATAATAGGCTTCTCCTGCAGTCATACTGGTTAATGCGTGAAATAGTGTCCTAACTCACGGAGTCCCGGACTTTACCCAGTTACTCGGTCGCCAGTAAGCGCGAACTTGTTTCCAGGCAGACCTGCCCTCGGCCAAACAGGCAGTTCGCGCACATGCGACAGTTCATGCACCGCTTTGCCTCTTCAATCACTTGCTCTATCGTATAACCCAATTCCGATTCCGAAAAGGACCGCACCGCGTCCTTCGCAGTCAGGGAAGGCATGTCCCATCGATCCTTCTTGGCGAGGAAATCGGGCACTTCAATATCGTCCTCAAAGGAATACACCTCTTTTAGAGGCTCAGGCGCGGCATCCTTCAGATCCTTGCCACTCAGGTAGGCGTCGATCGAGCACGCGGCCGTGTGTCCTTCGGCGATAGCGCCGACAATCGAGCCGGGCACCTGGACCGCGTCGCCCGCGGCGAAAACGCCTGGCACATTCGTGGCTAAACTATCCGTATCAACGGTGAATGTCCCGTTCGCACCGAGGTCCAAGCCCTCCACGAAGGAAGGATCGGGCACTTGGCCGATCGCGACAATCACGGTGTTCACGTCACAGTGCACATCGGTATCCGGTCCCTCGGCGAGTTCCCACTGCATCCTGCCGGTGTCATCCTTGCTCGCGCTCGACACCTTCTTAAAGTCGATGCCACTGACTCTGCCGAGTACGCGCGTCACGAACTGTTGCGGCGCTAACGACGGACACACCTCAACGCCTTCTTTTTCGGCGGCCTGAATTTCCCACTCGTATGACGGCATGGTATCGCGTGATTCGAGACAGGCCAAGAAAACCTTATCCGCGCCCAAGCGGAGCGCTGTCCGCGCGGCGTCCAGCGCCACATTACCGCCGCCGATGACGGCCACGGTACCTTTGAGGCGGATCTTGTCGGAGATACGGGCGTCGCGCAAGAACGAGAGGGCGGGAAGGATGCCCTCCAAGTCCCCGCCGGGGATGCCCAGCTTCGGACTCCGCCACGCGCCGGTCGAGAGAAGCACTGCTTTATGGCCCTGATCCCAGAGTTCATCCATCGTGAGGTCAGTCCCAATACGAATACTGGTCTTAATATCGACGCCGAGCCCGCGGATGTAATCGATTTCTTTTTCGACCACGTCGTCTGGCAGCATGAATTCTGGGATTCCCGCCGCCAGCATGCCGCCCGCTACGGGCAGGGCCTCGTACACCTTAACCCCATAGCCCTTGAGCGCGAGGTCATGAGCGGCCGTCAGGCCCGCCGGCCCCGATCCCACGATGGCTACCGAAGCGTCCTTCGTGCGTTCGGGCGCTACCGGGGAGATGTTATGCTCTTGCTCATACTCTCCCACGAAACGCTTAAGCCACTCGATCGCGATAGGGCGATCCACGAGTCCCCGTGAGCAGGCATCTTCGCAGGGGTGGTGGCACACACGTCCACAAATTGACGGGAACGGATTCGTCTCCCGGATGATGGCCAGGGCGTCGTCGAAACGCGCCTGGGCCAACGCAATTACATAACTTGGCACATCCATATGGATCGGGCAGGCAAGTTCGCATGGCGAAATCTTGTCTACCTGAGGCCAACACTTTTCTCCGTGAATCTGGGAACGGAGTTCAACACCGCGAGATCGAGTCTCGGTCGCTCTTGGATTGATCGTGGCCACGAGAAAACAAAGCCTCTGCTGTTGTGAATCGCCCGCTACCCTTTTCCGCAGTATCCTACAATCGTAACGAGAGTTTGGTGCTCACGGAAGGAATGGCGACTCCTTTGGCATCCCGCCACTATATGCTTCCGCAAGCTTGATGTCAAGTTTCGCGCCGCGACTGTCACGGTCGTGGCGCGGGGCATCGATACGTGGATTCTCCTCTCCTTCGTGGGTCGATGGGGCAGGGGAAGGATTCGGAATCGCGCCCCGGCGCGGCGAATAAATATACTATCAATGAATTATGAAATATAAATTAAATACTTGATATTCTATATATATATAATATAAAACCCAAATATGATTATAGTTCAAAAATGGAAGAAGCCTGCTGCTTACTTAGCCCGATAAAGGCCGCCGTGCGCCAACTATGCCCGTAACTTCTCGGCCTGGTCGCAAGCCTGCCGGATCAGCTTACGGAGCCTGCCGTCTTCTTGGTGTTCCGGCCGTTCGTGGAGCCAACCGAGCATGACCAGGGCGCGGATTAGCAGGAACATGGGCAACAACTCGACATCCCTGTCGTCGAGGGGGCGTTCGGACCGGTACCCCGAGATCAGAGCCTCGCGAACGGTCTCGAAGTGGGGCTTTCCTTGATCATAGAATAGCGCAACGGCCAGTTCATATAGATGCCAACCGAAACCAGCGTCATCGAAATCGATTATAGACACTTTCTCGCCATCTACAAGAACATTGTAAGGATGTAGATCGGCATGAATCAGGCTGTAGCTTTCCGGTCCTTTTCCGTAATCGGACAAGGTCCGATAGATAGCGCTACGCGCGTTTAGGATATGCTCGCGCTCGGAAGGCTTGAGTTCCGGAAGCTCCCAGAACGGACCCCAGAAAGGCGCGTCGCCCATCAAGCCCTCCGCGTCGAACGCATGCCGTTGGAAGCCGGGGGGGATCGGCCAGCTGGCCGCCTGATTGTGGATGCGCGCCGCGAACCGGCCCAGTTGGTCGAAATGGGGCTTCAGCCCCTGCTCGCCGCTCTCCCGTTTCAGTATGCTCGCGAGCGATACCCCATCAATCCACCGGACGAGGCCAACGTGCCGGGTCTCCGTCGATCCGGGCAATGGGACTGTCGCATATCCGCCGCCAGCCCGCGTCATCTTGGGAACGGGCGCCCCGATGCCGGCCCGGTTCAGCGCCGCCGTCCATTGCTGTTCGGCATACAACTCTGTGAGGCTGTGATAGCCGGGACGGTGGATGCGCAGTGCGTAGGCTTCGCCCGTGTCCGTATCCACGCGAAATACACTGTTCTCGGAAATCGAAACGAGTTCGATTCGCGCGGCCCCGAGATCCCACTCCGCCAATGCCCGCTCGGCAACTTCGGTTAAGACACCGCTTTCAAGCTGCGCCATCGATATCATCCAGGACTTCTTCGAAGGCGGCAAGAAACAGATTGGCATGTTCTTGCTGAAATACCAAGGGGGGGCGAATCTTGACGATATTGCCCAACGCCCCGGCATTGCCAATCAGAAAACCCTTGTCCTTCAAGCGACTAGCGAAATCCGCGGCCTTTTCGCGGTCGGGCGTCTTCGCGGCGCGGTCGCTCACCCACTCCAACCCGATAAACAACCCCTGCCCGCGCACCTCGGCCATGGGTGCGCAGCGTTCCTGGAATTTGGTCAGGTTGCTGCGCAGGTATTCGCCAACCCGGGCGGCGCTCTCCCTCAGGCCTTCTTCTTCGATAACGTCTAGAACCGCCATGCCGACCGCCGCCTGAAGCGGACTCGACGCGAAGGTGTTGAAGTAACGCGTTTTCTTGCGGAAGGCATCCACCAGTTCGATTCGCGCGACGGCGCCGGCCAGCGGCAACCCGTTCCCCATGGGTTTGCCCATCGTCACGACATCCGGAATGAAGCCCATCGCCTCGTAACCCCACCAGCAACCCGTGCGGCAAAAGCCCGCCTGCACTTCGTCGGAAATGAACAGTCCGCCCGCTTCGCGGACCATCTCCGCCGCGCGCGTCATGAAACCGGACGGAATATCGGGTAACCCCTCGTTCGCGAGAATGGGACAGACCAACATGCCCGCCAATGGAATGCCATCCGCCTCGAATCCATCTATGGCGGCCCGGACCTCGCCGAGATACAGATTTGCTAGCTCGGATGTCGACGCGCCCTCTTGCAGCGGCCGATAACTCTGCGGAAAGGGGATAGGCCGGATCTCGGCGTTCTTCCCAGGGCGCGCGTGAGTGAGTTTGCCGACTTCGGCGCTGTTGCCGTGGTAGGCCGCGTCGGTGCAGATGAACCCTCGGCCGCCAGTTGCCACGCGCGCCATGGCCATGGCCACTTCATTCGCTTCCGTTCCGGTGCACGCGAACACCGCACTCGTCAGCGAATCCGCGTGCAAGGCTGTCAGCCGTTCCGCATAGTCCAGAACGTCTTCATTCAGATAACGGCTGTGGACGTTTAGCGTGCCGGCTTGCTTGTGCATGGCATCGACGACATGCGGATGGCAATGCCCTACACATGGAACATTATTATACATGTCAATATAACGCCTTCCATCCGAATCGAACAACCACACACCGTGCCCCCGCACGATGTTCAAAGGTTCCCGATAGAAGAGCGGCGCTCCCGCGCCCAAAAGCCGCTCGCGCCTGTCAAGCAATTCGGTTGCGTTCATGAACCTCTCCATTCATTCGATGGGCCAGCGAGTTTCCGCCAACGTCTGATTAGCCAGACCTCTCCAGGGGGGTTCCGCGGCCCCCTGCGGCAGGCCGTCGTAGCGGCCAGCAATTAGCACAGGCGCAAGTGACGTTACGCGGTTTTCACGCCCGAGTCAATACACCCGCGTTCAGACTGCCCTCCCCGGATAAAGCAAGAACACTGTGAATGTTCAGCCTATTCTTGCCCAGAAAAAACGCAAGAAATTGAGCAAGAAAGGACTTTTGGGCACTTTCAAAAGTAGACGCAAGCGACCGCGGCAATCTCCTTTTCGCGAATGCATCGGGTTCGAGAGATTGCCTCGTCAGCGGGGCCTCCTGCTAAGGACGCATTTCTTGCAGATTCCCAGAAGACCTTATTCCTGAATGTTTTATCGAATTTCAAATCTGGCTGTTGGCACGGGCATCCTGCCCGTGATTTATGGGCTGGAAGCCCATGCCACTTGCTCCCGCGCTCTTCTCCCAACTTCCCGCGAAGCGGGTTCTGACTTGCAGTAACAGCAATGGACGGCATTTCTGTGGAGAGAAGTCACACTTTCGTCGCGGTCTCACTGCCTTGGGCTCCGCTCTCGCTCTTGACCGCCATCAGGCGGGTTGCGTGGAGCTTCGCTTCCGAAATACAATAACCCCTCACGTTCTCATTCGATCTATTCTCTTTTTACTGGATTCTCTCTTTCCCATTCATGAATATAATTACTGTCAATCTCGGCGCGCGTTCTTATCCTATCTACTTGGGCGAAGGTGTCTTGCCCGAACTTGCGTGCGCGCTTCAGGACATGGGCCAACGGGGGGCAGTGGCGATTGTCACCGATTCCAACGTGGGTCCGCTGTACGCTGGTCGGACCGAGGCGCTGGTTCGCGAAGCGGGGCTCGAGCCCGTCACGTGCGCGATAGAAGCGGGTGAGGCGGGCAAGCGGCTCGCACAGATCGACTACTTGTGCGGCGAGTTCTTGGCCGGCGGGTTAGATCGGTCGAGTTGCGTGGTCGCGCTGGGGGGCGGCGTCGTGGGCGATGTCGCCGGGTTCGCCGCGGCGAGTTTCATGCGCGGAATACCCGTCGTGCAAGTGCCAACCACAATCGTCGCGCAGGTGGATTCCAGCGTGGGGGGGAAGACCGCGGTCAACCACGCCGCCGGTAAGAACATTATCGGCGCCTTCCACCAGCCGTCAGCGGTGATCATGGACACGGCGTTGCTCTCGACTTTACCCAGCCGCGAATTGAAGGCGGGGCTGGCGGAGGCGATCAAGCACGGCGTCATCGCGGACGAGGAACTGTTCGCCTATTTCGAAACGAATGCCGACGCAATCTTGAACAAGGAACTGCCTGCGCTCGAACTTCCCATACGGCGCTCGTGCGAAATCAAGACCGCGGTCGTCGCGAAAGACGAGCGAGAACATGGCGTCCGGGCGAATCTGAACTACGGCCATACCTTCGGTCACGGAATCGAGGCCGTAACCGAGTATTCGCGTTTTCTCCACGGAGAGGCCGTCGCCATGGGCATGTGCGCCGCGGCCGTCTTATCCCTCGACCTCGGACTCGTACGAAGCGATTTCGTCGAGCAACAGCGGGCTTGTATCGCCTCCTATGGCTTGCCGACCGCTTGGCCTGAGATTCCCGTGGATGCTACACTCGCCGCCATGAAGCATGACAAGAAAGTGCGCGCGGGAACCATGAAATTTATTGTGGCCGACCGCATGGGGCACGTTGTCCACCGCACCGATGTAACGGAGGCGCAGGCGCGTGCGGCGCTCGAGTCCCTACGCACGAAAGGATAGCGAATATATGGTGTTCGGAGGCGAAAGCGCGGAGAGCTATTACGACGAGGGCCTGACCGCCAGCATGAAGGGCGATCTCGAGCAAGCCGTGCGAAACTTCGAAAAGACCATCCGCCTCGACAACACCTTCTCGGCCGCCTACCATCAACTGGGAAAGTGCTACGCGCGCATGGGGGAGAACGGCAAGGCAGTCGATCTCTTACTCCAAGTGGTCCGCAATCGCCCCGAGCAGACGGCCTCGCGACTGGATTTGGGCTTCGCATACATCGCGCTGCACAAGATCGAAGAGGCCCGAAATCAGTTCATCCAAGTCCAGGGACTAGAGTCCGACAACGGCCGCGCCCGGCTCGGTCTCGCGCAGGCGTCCTTCCATGAAGGCGATTGGACCAAGGCGATGTCCGAGGCGCAGTCCGCGCTCGAGTTGAGCGGGTCGAATTTTCCCGTTCTCTACTTACTCGGACGGACCGCGAAACTCGCCGGAAACTTGGAAATGGCCAGCAATATGTTGAACAAGGCGGACGCGCTCCTTGAGAAGACCCTCGAGGCAAGCGGCGACAAACCGGAGAGCTATTTCCTGCGCGGAGAGGTCGCCTACATTCGCGAAAAATACCCCGCCGCGCTTGAGCAATACAAGACCGCCGAAAAATTCGCAGCGCCAGACCGCTCGTATTCGTCCTACGGCGAGAATTTCACCGCGAACGACATTCTCGCGAAACAGGGCTTGTGCCTTCAACGTCTTGGACAAGACTCCCTGGCGCGTACGATGGGCGAACGAATCGGCGCCATCGATCCCGAACACAAAATGGGGAAATCGTTGCGCGGGGCATAACGCAACGGAGGCCGGACCTTGACCGATATCAACCTGCAACTCGTGCGCGAGTTCTTCGAGCTAAACCGGTTTCGGGTTCTGACCAACTGGAATCGTGATTCAGACAGGGGCGGGCGCAGTGACCACGGCGCCCAACTCTTCGTAGAAAACGCAGGGCCGGCCGCGGAAGGCGATCTCGATATCCTGCTCCATCCCTCCGGCCTTTCGCGCGTCCGGCGGGCCGTCGTCGAAGTCCGCGCATGGCACTCAGAGCGATTCTACGCGTCTACCGTTGACTCCAATCCCGTCGTGTCAGACTTCGCCGAGCCCCCCTCTCTCGTCGCCGCGCAGGCCTTCTTCGGTACCCACGAATTCGCGCGCATACTGGTCGTCAGCGAGTTTCCTGCGACCGACCACCAACGCGCCGCCGCGCTCGATGCAGTAGCGAACACCCGGATCGACCATGTGCTCGAGTTTCCCAGCATCCTACGCGATCTCGTTGGCCGCGTATCGACGCAGGGCGGATACCCCGGCTCGCCCACACTGCAACTGATCCAGACCATGAAGCGCTACCGCCTCTTTCGCGATCAGCAGATGGAATTCGACTTTCCACTCGAGGCTCCCGTGCAGTCGGACGGGGGTGCCGTTCTTGGTCCCGAAGAGCCGCGGCAAACCAACACGTAATATATCGACCCACATTCAATGCGCCCGTCTCGTGCTTAGTTTCTTATGCGGCTTTTGGATGACAGTCCCCCACAACTATTACCCGCGCGGCGCACAGCGCGAAAAATGTGCAAACTAAGATTTTCTGTGCCAGAATATTCGGGCGGTCTATCGTAGCGCAGCCGTAGCCGAACAAACGAGGTACCATGATGGGGAATTTGCATTTAGTCGTATTGTGTGCATTCTGAGGAGGTGCAGAATGAGCAGAAACGAAGACACGTTCGAAGTCATTCAGGCGCACAGTCTCCACGTCGATATGATAACCCCCCTGTTCGACGCCTACCGCGTATTCTACGAACGCGAACCGAATCTGGAGCGTTCCCGCCAGTTTCTTGCCGAGCGTATCGGCGTTCGTGATACCGTCGTCTTTCTCGCTGTAGAGAAGAATAACCGGGAAGAGGCCGCCTTGGGCTTCGTCATCATGTACCCGTCATTCAACTCGATCATCACATCGCCCATCTGGATACTGAACGACCTGTACGTGGCCGAATCCGCGAGACGGCGGGGCGTCGCAAGGGCTCTCATCAAGAAGGCAAAAAACCTTACATCGGCGACCGGTGCACGGCAACTCATACTCGAAACCGGCGCCGAGAACACCCCCTCCCACGCGCTCTACGAATCCCTCGGCTTCGAACGAGACGATTTCTTCTGCACCAACACCGTCGAAATGTAAGGAGTTCCTAATCTTGCGGTTCGCGTCGATGGCGTCGTACTTGCACGGAATGAAACATTTGCACCCCTCAGAGGTATAATGACGGTCGGACGGGCAATCGCCCGTTCATCGGGCCACGTAGACACGCGCGTCGAGCACGCGGCGATCAGATTTTCGGGCAAAGTGGAGCGAACCCATTGTGACCAACGAATCTGTCGAGCAGCATCCAGCGGCGGCCGAACTGGCCAACGCGTTGACCCACGGCTTCGGGGCCGCGTTGAGCGTCGCGGCGCTCTGCATGCTTGTGATAAACGCCAGTTCGATCGGTGGCGCGTCCCGCATCGTGAGCGTCAGCGTATTCGGCGCTACCATGGTGGCCCTGTACGGCGCATCGACCTGGTACCACTCCGTGCGCGACCCACGCTGGAAACACTGCCTCCGCGTCTTCGACCATTCCTGCATTTACCTGCTCATCGCGGGCACCTACACCCCCTTCATGTTGGTCGGCCTTGGCGGTGGATGGGGCTGGTCGCTGTTCGGAGTGGTGTGGGGACTGGCCTTGTGCGGCGTGGTTCTCAAGATCTTCTTCATAAACAAACTGCCCGTACTATCCGTAGGCATCTATATCGGCATGGGCTGGCTCGCCATCATCGCCATCAAGCCCGTCGTCGCCGCCCTGCCGACCGCGGGCCTCATCTGGCTAGTCGCCGGCGGCCTCGCATACACCTTCGGCGTAGTCTTCTACGCCTGGGAATCCCTCCGCCACAACCACGCCATCTGGCACCTGTTCGTTATGACCGGAACAGCCTGCCACTTCGTCTCGATTTACTGGTACGTACTGCCGCTGTAGGGTTTTCGCATTTGCTTCGGTCTCTCTTTGTCGAGCCCTGCGCCAGCAAGACAATCGCACTGGAACCTATCCGATTTTGGCGCGCGCGGCTCCAGGATTCTTGTGTGCGGTAGTCGAAGGCGGTGAACACGCGTGCGGCCACAGCGGTTACCAGGTGGCGCAGATGGGCGTCCCCAAATTCCTTGCCGATTCTTTGGAGAAGGCGCTTGTTTTGGGCGAGGCCCAATAGGTAGTAAATACCGTGCGATTCGCACCAGTCCATCAAGGCGTCGCGGGCAAAACCCGAGTCGCCCCGCAAGATGATGCGCGTGTGCGGCCAGCGTGCGCGAATGCGTTGAACGAGCGAGGCCAGCACTTTGCCCCGGTCCGCTTCGCGATGGCGCGCCTCGCCTTGCACATCGC
>CAYNZS010000063.1:0-17072 GCA_964401695.1 uncultured Nitrospirales bacterium | reverse complement strand
ATTCGACGCCCGAGAATGGACCACATTGAACGATCTCTGCTTCAGGTGACAAAAATTCAATTGAAAACCTGCCTCGCCGCAACCGTTAGGACTTTTTGGAAGACCCCTTTAGGGAGGGGCGGGGGGATGGTCGACCTTCCAAAATTCCCCGCACTCAAAGGCTGGGAGAACAGTCGATTCAGACCTCCTCGTTTCTTACACAATCTGCCCCGGCACGGGGTGCGGCGCTCTTAAGGGAGATCAGGGGGATGTTTCTAATTAAATGAGCGGCGCTCAGTATTGCTTGCGCATGGTGGTTGCGGGGATCGTTAGGGCTTCGCGGTATTTGGTCACGGTGCGCCGCGCGATCTTGAGGCCCTGTTCGGAGAGTTTGTTCGCGATCTTCTGATCGCTGAGGGGCTTGGCCTTGTCTTCTTCGTCGATGATGTCTCTGATGACCGACTGAACGCTTTTGGAGGACTGGGATTCGCCGCTTGCTCGTTGCAGGCCGGGCGAGAAAAAGTACTTCAGCTCGAAGAGGCCTTGGGGGGTCTGGACGTATTTGCCCCGGGTGGCGCGGCTGACGGTGGCTTCGTGGACGCCTACTTTACCGGCGATTTCTTGAAGGGTCAGGGGCCTGATCTTCTGGACGCCGTGGCGCAGGAAATCTTCTTGAACTTCCATAATCGCCATCCCGATTCGCAAGATGGTTTGTTGGCGCTGTTCGATATTGCGGATAAGCCATTTCGCGGATTCCATCTTGTCGCGGACGAAGGAGCGATCTTCCCTCGCGATGGCGCGGTCCTTCGAGATCTCTTTGTACATGCCGTTGACTCTCAAGGCCGGCACGCTCTCGTTGGTCAGCGAGACGGTGAAGCAGTTGCCGTCTTTCTCGACAACCAGGTCCGCGGCGATGTACTGCGTGGGCTCCGATTCATATTCCAGGCCGGGCCACGGATTCAGCGTGGCAAGGAGTTCCTTTAGTTCTTCGACCCGTTCGGGCTCGATCCGCATTTTCTTGGCGATCTTGGGGATTCGCCGTTGCTGAAGATCCTCGAGGTGGTTGCTGACTAACTCTTTGAGCTCTGGGTTGTCGGGAAACTCGACGCGAATCTGGAGGAGCAGGCACTCGGCCGGGTCGCGGGCGCACACGCCCGTTGGCTCGAAGGCCTGGATGCGGTACAGCATGCGGTTGGCTTTGTCGAAGGGAATCTCTAATTCCAGGGCGATCTCCTCGAGCGATCCTTGGAAGTATCCCCGCTCGTTGATTTCGCCGATGATGTACTCGCCCAACTGGAGCTCGGATTCGTCCTGCACGGACAAGCGAAGCTGGGCGATCAGATGCGCCGTGAGCGATTCGCCTTTGGTAATGGAATTCTGAAAGTAGTCGCGGCGGTCGGCCGCTTCGCGGTTTACGCTGAAGTCGCGGCCTTCGCGGTACTTCCTGTCCCAGTCGCCGGCATAGCCGTCGAGGTCGAAAGCGACGTCGTCGACGACGGTATTGTCATGGCCTTCCGGGGTCTCGTGGGCACCGTTGGTTTCGGGCAGAGGATCCTTCTTGATTTGCTCCAGCAGCGGGTTTGTTTCCAACTCTTGCTGCACGTATTGCTCCAACTCAAGCCCGGAAAGTTGCAGAACCTGCAGGGCTTGCTGCATCTTTTGGGTGAGCATCAAACGCTGGGATTTCGTTCGTAGCAGCCGATGATCCATTTGCATCATGAGTGTTTAGTGCCTCTCCCCAAACAATTTATATGCCATTATAGGCGGAAGAAACTTATTCTGTCAATTGAAAGGTCTCATAATGCGTGCTATACTCGAAAAAAAGTTCGGTATAGATGACGTGACCTTAGCGATCTGCTGACTCTTTAAGCTGTTAATATAGAATGGTTTACGAATCGATTGGACCGTTTGTGATACGATTTGCGCTGTTGGGAAGCGGTAGCTCGGGAAACGCGATGTTCGTGAGTTCCCCGCGAGCCGAGATCCTCATCGATAATGGGCTTAGTTATCGGCAGTTGTCGTTGCGTTGCAACGAGTTAGGACTATCGCTCGATAATCTGGATGGGTTGTTCATCACTCATGAACATGGCGACCATGTGCGGGGGGCGGGTATACTGGCACGTAAAGTCGATATACCTGTATATATGACAGAGGATACCTTCGCTCATTTGCCGAAAGGTGTCGGTGAAATTCCGCGGCCGGTGTTCTTCGAATCCGGCGATGAGATAGCGGTAGGCGATATAGCGGTGGGAAGTTTCAGCGTGTCGCACGATGCGGCGGATCCCGTGAGTTTTACGGTATCCTGCGGTGGGCGTCAACTTGGTCTGGCGACCGATTTGGGGCGCGATTCGGCGTTGGTGCGCCAACGGCTTTCGGGTTCTCACGCGCTCATCCTCGAGTCGAACTACTGTCCGAAGATGCTTGAGACGAGCCCTTATCCGGAGGCGGTATGCCAACGAATTCGCGGTAACCAGGGGCATCTGTCGAATCCCGATATGAACGCCCTCCTCGCGAAAGTCCTTCACGATGGCCTGCAACTGGTGGTCATCGTTCATGTGAGCCAAGAAAATAACACGGAAGCGCAGGCAAGGAGCATGGCGGAGCGGGTGCTCCGGAATCGGAACAGTTCCGCGAAGCTCGTCGTGGCGGCGCAGGATAGTCCGACGTCCGTTTTCGAGATTGCGGTTTAGGCACAATTCTAGCCACAGAGGTCACAGAGATAGCCATGGTCGATTCTCTGTGCCAATGCGTGATCTCTCGGTAGGCTCCGCGACCTCTGTGGCGAAAGGAAAGGCCAAGTACTCGCGGTGGGTTTTTGGAGATGGCTGTGGTCCTGAGCGAGGCTATAGTGGCGCCGCGCGCGATTGTCCTTCTCGAACGCGCTGCTACCGCCGCGAACGTGCCGCTGAGCGTTCACGAGTTTTCCGGAGAAGAGGAGGGCGAACTCATTTGGTCGCAAGGCGACTGCGCGGCGTGCAAACATGTGGACAAGCTGGCTTGGGGGCCTCGGACTTGCGCCCTTTCACGGGAGAAGGCGGCACGAAAATCCGCGCGGCGGAGCGCGTCCGTGCCGTTCCTTTGCCATATGGGATTTTCATGCGCGGCCATGGTGGTGGGGGATCCAGAGGCAGAATGTGTGAGCCTTACTTTCGGCCCTTTCTGTCCCGATGTGGGGCCAGGGTCGTTGGAGCCGGTGGCGCTGGCCGGTTTGTCGAAGCTGACGCGTTCCGCGGAGGCCTCGCTTCCTTTCGCGCTGTCCGATATTCCACGCGCTCCCGCCGGCGCAGTGCCGGCTATTGCCGAGTGGGCGGCGGAGTCGCTCGAGGCCGCGTTGATCCTCTCTACGGCCGATTCGACGAGCGGCTCTCCCGAACCTTTGGAGCTCGAGCCGAACGCTCGCAGCGGCGGCGCCTCAAGCCTTCGCCGCGACCGTTATCATTCGGCGGACATCGTCGCGGCGCTCGGCGGGGGACACCAAGCCCATCTGCGACGTTTGGTGAAAGGAGCGATTGGCGACACGGTCTCTCAGGCGCGTCCCGCTCTGGCGGTGAAGAAGGCGCGGGCGATTGCGCTGGCCGCGGCGGCGCTCGAGGCTTCGGAGCGGGCGGGATTCGAGACGGCGGCGGCATGGGATGGTTTCGCCGCGTTTGCCGAATCTTGCCACGGTTGTAGCGACACCGGCGGGCTGAGCCGCGCGGTGTTGCGCCTGTTGAATCGGGTGAAGAAGGCGACAAAGGCCAGCGAAGGCGAACTGCCTTACGAAGAGTTGAATGCACTGTTGCGGGACCGGCTGGAGGACGGTGTGACTCTCGCCGAGATCGCCGAAGCGATGGGGGTGCATCCTACCGCCGTGACGCACCGGCTTCAGCGCAAGTTTGGCATGTCGTTTTCCGAATACCAAGGCCGGATACGTGTGGATCGGGCGAAGGAGTTGTTGCGGAATACGAAACTCTCCATTGGCCAGATTGCGCGGCGCGTGGGGTTGAATGATGCAAGTAACTTTGGCAAACTGTTTCGCAAGCATGAAGGTACGGCCCCGACGGCGTACCGGAAACGCTTTGGAGAAGGGCGGGGGACCTCATGAGTGTGATGACGCGGTTTCGGCAATGGTGGCTGCGCGTGAGATGCCCGACGGAGTTCCTGTGCGACTACTGCTTCTTGGATTACGATTCCGCTTGTCACCGGCCCGAGCGTCCCAACGCCGTTCGCTGTCCGGATTACTGTCCTAAGTGATTGGCAAGCCAGCTGCTCGCTGCCAAGTCAGGTGACTAACGGCAAGAAATCAGCGCAGCATGTGAAAACCGATAATATGACAAGAATAGCCAATTTCCAAGTTGTCCATTGATGGCCCCTATGGTATGCTTTTTGCAGAGATGTTGGCACTCGGAGCGATTGCGTATATGAGCAGGGTTGTCTACTCTACTTCATTCTCCAGCACACCGGAAGCGATTATGGACACCCTCACCGGGGCCCTACAGGCGCTGGTGGAAGATGGCTGGTTCTTGCTGAGCCAGTCGTTTTCCGTGCGGCTGTGCCTTGAAGAGGCGCTGGTGAACGCGGTGGAACACGGTAACTGCAACCGGCCGGATCTTTCCGTTCACGTCGAGATCGCCGAGGAGGATAGCCGTTGTATTATCCGAGTGCGGGACGAAGGAGAAGGTTTCGATCCCGCGGCCATGGAGATGCCCGACTGTGAGACACTGGGCGGCCGGGGCGTTTGTCTTATGAAACATTACATGGAAGATGTCCATTATAACGGCGATAAGAACTGCGTTGAGATGCGGTTTACCCGGAACACCTTTGCTTGCGAGGTCTAGCCTACTCATGACGACGAACAATACACCGCAACTCTCATTCGATGAACACGGCGTCATAACCGTGGGGACGATTAGCGAAGCGAACATGCTTGACGCTATGAACGTGACCGAGTTCGGGAACGAGGTGCTTGCTTTCGTGAAGGGGAAGGATGGGGTGCACCTCCTGTTGAACTTCGCCAACGTGGATTACATGTCCAGCGCAGCGCTCACCGAACTGCTGCGGATCAACGAAAGCCTCCGCAACGCCCATGGAAGCGTCCGGCTGACGGGCCTGACGAACGACATTCGGAAAGTCTTCCAGATCACCAACCTCGAGAAGCTCTTCGTGATTCACGACGACGATACCGTGGAGCAAGCGGTCAGCCGTTTCGAGCGGGCCCTCTCGATCGCAGCCGAGGACGACGCCTGGTCGGCGGACTAGCCGCGCATGGCCCTGCACTTTCGGAACCGCCTTACACTCACGATCAGTTTCCTGGTGTTTCTTACCGTCGCGGCGATAACGGTGTCGGTCGCGGTGATCTTGGCGCGTGACTTGGTGCGCCAGTACCAGGGGACCGGCGCCATCCTCACGCAGGTCGCGAACCGCAACATCGAGTACGGCCTCACTCTGCCTCCGTTGGTCCACCAGCATATCCAGCGCCGAATGATTCTCCAGGCGAATGCGGTCGCCGAGCTGGTGGCCGCGGCCGAGAGCAACGAGAGGATCTCCCACGAAGACTTGTCCGAGATCCTCAAGCGGATGGTGGCGGGCGCTTACGCGCTGGAAGCAGCGCCGATGTTCGACGAAATCCGGGTGACCGACGAGGACGGCCGCGTGATCGCAAGCACCGATGGCATAGACTACACCTTTGGGAGGGGCGCAAAGGATTTTGGGCAGTCGACCGATTTTCTGAGACTTCTCGAACCCGGCCCTATAGAGCCGGTCAGGCAGGCGCTTCAGCCGCGGCAACTGGACGGGAAGTACTTCATGTATGTGGGTGTGACGGGCGTCGATAGGCCCCGAATCGTCCAGGTGGGCATCAGCGCGGCAAGCCTCGACGCCAGCACCAGCGTGTTCCAGGTGCAGGACTTTCTCGAACGGTTTAACCTGGAGAGTTTTCGGCGTTTGATGGTCGTCGCGGACGACGGTGCCCTGCTTGCGGTGGTCGAGCCGCCGGAAGAAGCGGAGAAGAACGCCGCGGTCAGGGCCCGCGTAAGCGCGGTCGGGAAAGAATACCTGGCGGAGGAAAACGCCGCTGCGTTGTCGATGACGGTCGAGACATCCAATGAAACATTCGCCGATATTGGCGTGTTCACACGAATGGCGGGGTTCGAAGGGCAGCCGCCTTCGGCGCTGTTTATTCAACACAAGACCCAGGAGCATATAGCGCATATTGTTAGCCGCGTTCTGCTGGTAGTGACCATCGGCAGCGTGATGATTCTGTTGGGCATCCTGGTCGGCATGTTCGTCAGCCAAGGGCTTTCGGAACCGCTGGTGGCCCTCTCGAAAGGTGCGCGCGAATTCGGCCAGGGCAATCTGAATTACCGCCTCTACTTGAAACGGAAGGACGAGTTCCAAAGCCTGGCGCAGGCTTACAACACCATGGCCATTTCGCTGCAAGAATACATGCACGAACTAGAACAGGAAACGGCCCGCCGCGAGCGCCTCGAATCCGAAGTCCGGATCGCGTCGGACGTGCAGCGGGCCCTTCTGCCCGAACGGTCGCCCAAAGTAGAAGCCCTGTCCGTGATCGGGTGGAGCCAGCCTAGCCGCGAGGTGGGTGGCGATTTCTACGACTTTATCGAACTCGGCGACGGGAATTTCGGGGTCGCTTTGGGCGACGCCACCGGCAAGGGGATTTCGGCCGCGCTGATGATTACCGAGTGCGCCAGCATTCTGCGAACTCTCGCCAGCGACCTGTTCCGGCCGGGCGAATTGCTGGCGCGGACGAACGGAGAGTTCTACCACCGGATCGTCCAGACGCACAAATTCGTGACATTGAGCTTGATCGTGTTCGACCCGGTGGCGGGCAAGGCCACTTACGCGTCTGCCGGACATCCCCCGCCGATACTGGTCCGCCACGCGGCGGGCAAGACCGAACTGCTCACGAGCAGAGCGAGTTTTCCGCTGGGTATCGCCGACGCCGTGCCCTACACCGAATCCGAAGTTTCCTTGGAACCAGGCGATGTGATTGTGGCCTACAGTGACGGCTTTACGGATGCGCAAAACCACGAATCGGAACTCTTCGGGGAGAGCCGAATCGTGTCGCTCCTCGAAGACGTAGCGGGCGAACCAGTGGCATCCATCGGGCGGGCGCTCCGGGGAGGCGTCGAACGCCACATGAACGGCAAGGAACCCATCGACGACATGACCATGGTCGCCGTGGGCTACCGAATGGACAGTGTAGACCGGGCCAGCGACTGAACGGTAGGCGCAAGAAAATAGGACCCGTCGCCTGGTCCCCAGGTTTCGCGATAGGAGGGTCTATGTTCTCGCATTGTCCGGTGTTGGCTGCGCGGCGGTTCAGGGGTCTTCTTCCCAGGGGCCGGGTTCTTCGGTTCCTTCGAGTTCCCATTGGCGGAGAATCCGTTTGGCGCGCCGTCGTTTGCGGAGATACACGATGATGACGAGTACGGCGGCGAATTGAAATGCGCCGACCCCCGTCAACAGGGAATGGGTTACGGCGAATTTCCAGAGCGATCCCTTCCAGGCTTTGTAGAATTCGATAGTTGTGAGGCCTGCTTTTTCGGCGAGGGCGTCGTTGAAGGATTGGGATTCCATATCTCTGAGGAGTTCCCAGAAGGAGGTTTCGCCCAGGAGTTTTCGGAGGAACTTCGTCATGGAAAGGCTCTGGGAGTAGGCGCGTCCAAACTCGGTTTCGTCTCCCGGCGCAGCGAAGGCAAAGGGTAACCGGCCGTATTCGATCAGAGTTCCCTGCGCGTACATCTGCCCGATATGCAGTGCGCTGGACCAACGGTTCTCTCCCGAGATCGTCATGGCAATGCCCTCGTTCAACCATCTCGGCAGGTTATCGAGATTCGTGTTGCGGGCGAGGAGGACGTGTAGCAGTTCGTGGCGGAGTACGCCGCCGTAGTCCGCTCCGCTGCGCATTAAACCCGGCGCTTTCACGACGACGACTCCTTCTTCGGACCGGGAGAATCCTTGGATGGAAGCCATGGCCCCGCGGCCGGCGAAGTGGCGAAATTCCCGCGCGGTGCGGCAGATGTTGACGGTGATCGGCGCCTCTCCTGGGGGGAGATAGGCGTCATATTTCGCGAGGCCCTTCTCGAGCTCGCCGAGCGTGTAGCGGGGCAATTCGTCGCTGGCGGGACTGAATTGGACGACGAAGATTCCGCCTTCGAGCGTGTCCGCGCGGGCCAGTCCAATCGACATCAATATGAGGAAAAGCGTCACGGTCGAAATCGCCAGAATCCGTATGCATTCCCACGCAGAAGCGTGGGAACGATGGAGGGCTTGTCCGATTTTGGGAATGGGAGACCGCATCACTGTATTACCCGCGACTCGGCAAGAAATTCTTCATATGGCAGCGGCTAGCGCGGCGACGGCGCTCTCGGCCAACTTTAAGACATCCTCTAACGCGTCTTCCGAAACGTCCACTTCGCGCCGCCCGTCGGCTTCATCGACATACTGAAGAATCGCCGATTTGGCCTGCCGCCCCGTGAGTTGACGCATGGCCAACGCGTATAGTCGAATCTGCCGCTCGTAGCCGGTATGGGAATCGGTATGGAATCGGCCGGTTTTGTAATCGATGATTACGTCGGCGTTGAGAATCGCGTCCACCGTTCCGCTGATGGACTGCCCAGCGATACGCAGCACGAAAGGAACCTCGCGTTCGAGCGAAGCCGTGCGGACAAGGTCGCCAAAGAGATCCGTCTTCGCGAATCGTTCCACGAGTCCGGCCAGGTACGCGCCATGGCCGTCCCGGTCGCGCAATCCTGTTGCGAATTCAGTTACGACATCGTTGACAGGCGGATCGCCCGTGCCGAAATCCCATCGCTCGAAGAGGGCATGCGCCATGGTTCCGCGGAGGAGCGCGCCGCCCCCTTCGCCGCCCGATGCGATTTCTTCTTCCGAACCAATCTGCTCGACGGATTCGCCATTCATCAGGCGGATGAGGCGCGTGACGGACAGGGAGGATCCCGGACTTGGCTGAAGAGCGATAGGCGAAATGCGTTTCTCCATCTCCTCCATGGAGAACGCCGTCCTCGCGCCGCCACACGTACGCGGCTCCTGGGGTGGGGGCGCGCCCCTTCGGACGACACCCGACCAGCATTCTCCGCCGAGGGCGTCGCCGTCTCGGCGCTCGGAAAGGCCGTAAACCTCGTCGAACGAACGCAGCCAACTGCCCTGCTTGGCCACTGCCGGGGCGCCTGCGATAAGGAGCCAGTCGCGCGCGCGGGTGAGCGCCACGTACAGGATCCGGGCATCTTCGGCGATCTTGTTATCCTTCGCTGCGCGTTCTACGGATTCCCAAAGAAGGGGCTTCTGTCGTTCGCCCACACTGTCCGTGCAGGACGCCACGAGGCCGAGCCGCCTGTGGAAACTGACCGGCTCTGTGTTTCCGCGCCCCTTCAGATCCCGCGCCGTGTCGGCCAAGACTACGATGGGGAACTCGAGGCCCTTAGCCTTATGGATCGTCATGAGCGTCACGGCCGATTCGCCCTCGCCGGGCAGCCGGGCGTCACCTTCGCGCAGCGCGCGCGACGCGACATCGTCGAGATAACGCACGAACGCGGGTAGCCGCGGCGGCCGTATTTTCGAGAAGGCCCCTGCCAGGTCCTGCAGCTTGCGCAAATTGGAGACTTTCTGCGAACCGTGACGGCCCGCGAGCAAGATCGCCTCGTAGCCGGTCTCTATAAGTAGATGACGCAGCAGGTTGTGGAGTGGCATATCCGCGCGCTTGCGAAGGTCTGAAAGCAACGTACGTGCACACTGCAACCGTTCATTCTGTTTCGCGTTGTCCAGAGCAAGATCTGACAGAAACGCGTCGGCGAGTCCCCGTTCGGCGCAGAGCTCCATCAAGGACTCGTCGGAAAGGGCGCCTATAGGGCTGCGCAGGAATCCGAGCAGCGCCATTTCGTTCCACGGATCCACGAGGGCGGTCAAGAGATTCCGGATATCGCTGATTTCTTGCCGCTCGTAGAAACCCGCGCCTTCGGCTACGTTGAATGGAATGCCGTGTCGGCGGAGGGCCTCTTCGTACAGCGCCATGTCCGAACTCACGCGAAATAGAACGGCTACGTCGCCGTGGGCTGCCGGACGCCATTCGCTTGTCGCCGAATCCAGAACCAGCGTGTTCGGATCGGAGCACATTTCGTCGAGCCGCGCGGCTATGAGATCCGATTCCGCCATGCGCGATTCCCGCGCGGTTGGTATTTCCACATCGAATTCGGGCAGCAAGAATTCGACGCGCGGTTCGCGGCGCGGATCGCGATTCGCGTGGAGGGGATCGTAGGCGATTCCCTCGGTTTCTATGAGGGCCGATCTTTGAAAGAAGTCGTTAACGAATTCGAGAATCCCCGGTAGAGACCTGAAATTGATGTCCAACGCTATTCGTTCCTGAGCCGCCTTGCGCGCTTCCCCGAATACTTCGACTTCCGCGCCACGAAAGTCGTAAATCGATTGCTTGGCGTCGCCCACGATGAACAACTCCGCCGGCCGAGCCGTGCCCTTCGCCAAGTGTTGGGCAATGGCAAACTGGACGCCGTCCGTGTCTTGAAACTCGTCGATCAACAGGTGGCGGATCCCCCTCGCTACGCGTTGGCGCACCGGTTCCTGGTTCTTCAGCACGTCCAGGGCCGCCGCGAGCAGATCTTCGAAATCCATGGCGGCGCGCTGCCGTTTCGCCTCCGTGTAGGCCTCCGAGACGCGTTCATAGGTCTGAAAAATGGCGCAGGTCAACTCCGCGGCCCGCTCTTCTACGGCCTCGTCAGGCTCGGATCTAAGAAGATCCTGGGGCAGGTCCTTGGTTACGGCGTCTTGCGCTTTCTTCATAGCGTCGTAATTCTTTTTTGCGCCCCAATTGGCCGTTTTGGGTTTGCCCGGCTTTAGCTGTTGCAGTTCGATCAGAACGCGCTCGACTTGCCCTGCAGCGGAGAGTTTCTGAAACGTACGAAGAACGCCGATCAATTCAATTCGAAAAACTTCCCGCGCGTCCGCCGGGTCCGAGCACTTTCCCTCAAAACTCTCTAGCGCCGCTATCAGTTGGCGAATTGTGTGCGACTTGGACAGCAACATCAAACGGCGTTGGCGCTCCTGTTCGACCGACTCGGCCCACCTCGCCGCGAGGGCTTTCGGATCGTCCATGGGTAGCCCCGATGTCGCGCGGCGAAGGCTCCCCGATTTCTGAATCAATCCCTCGACCGCGACGAGAAGCGGCGAAACGCGTAACTCGTCGGCCGCCTCGACAGCCGGGGCGTAAGAGTCGTCAAGCAGGCCATAGAGCGCGTCCTTAATAACGTCCTTTCGGAAGAGGATCGACTCGGCGTCGGCCAGCACGGTGAAATCCGGGTCGATGCCGATGGCGAGGGCATTCTCGCGGAGCAGTGTCGCGCAAAACGAATGAATGGTGGTGACGCGCGCCGAGCTGACTTGCCGTTCCAGTCCGCGCCAGAAATTCATCCGGCGGGAGTCGTCCATTAGCGCCCGTGCGCGGAATTCTCGGCGAAGGCGTTTCTTCATTTCCGCCGCGGCCATCTCGGTAAAGGTGATTGCCACGATCTCGTTTAGTTGCAGTTTTTCGTCGGCGAGCAAGTGGGCCATGCGGTCGACCAATACCCGCGTCTTGCCGGAACCGGCGCCCGCGTCAACGCACATGTCCACACCGGCCGTCTCGATAGCCCGCCGTTGATCGGCCGTGTAGGACGTGGCCGTGGCGGGTTTGGCGGATTTGGCGGTCGCCATGCTCAGGCCTCCTTCCGTTCCGTGCGCGTCCGTTCGTAGCGGCAGGCGTGGGCGGCGGGACAGTAGGCGCAGGAGCGATCTTCTTTGGTTGGATGGAAGCGGCCGCCGCGTATGCCGGAAACCGCCTCGCCGATGTTAAGGCGCGCCGCGGCTAATCGCTCTTCCCAGCCGTTCTTCTTTCCGCGGTTCATGCCTTTGAGTATCGTGTTCGTCCCGGGACGCATGAATACCGCCTCTTCGCAGGCTACGCCCGGCAGGAGTTCCGATTCCAGGGCGATGGCGTACAGCGTCAGTTGGAGGGAACGGCCCGCTACGATGTCTTTCGGCGCGACCGTTATCGAGCTTTTGTAATCGATGATATAGGCCTTGTCTTCGGCGAGATCGACTCGGTCTATTCGGCCGGAGAGGGCTACGGTTCCAGCGCTCGTTTCGAGTTGAAGAGGCTCAGCCTTCGACAGGGATTCATCCGATCCGCCGCGCCCGCTTCCGAAGGCTACTTCAAAATGGCTTGGTTTCCATTCGGGATCGTGTTTCTCGCGGGCGATGCGCAAGTAGCGGCTCATGATGGATTGCATGCGCGCTTGTTCTACCGAAGCGATGCCTGGACGCACCGACGCGCTCTTCCAGAGATTTCCCGCGAATTCCTTTTCTACCGTCGCGGCCATCGCGTTGACCGCGGCGTCTTCCGGTATTTCCGCTACGGATTGGCCGAGGAATCGCCTGTGGAAAGACTCGAGGATCCCATGGAGAATCGTTCCGCGGAGCAGGGGATCGAAGCCATTGTCCGGAGCTTCTTCTTCTTCGACTCGCAGGACGCGATTGGCAAAGAACCGGAAAGGGCAGGAGAGGTATGTTTCCAGTTGGTTCGCGCTGAAGGTGTGTTCTGAACCGAAGTCGGCTTGCAGGGTTTGCAGCAGATGGGGGGACCGCAACGCCCCATCACATTCGGCGAAGGGCTTGTTGTTGTTGCGCTGCGCCTCGATCTCGGCCCCCGCTCGCGCCGCCTCGAAGCGGTCCGCCGCCGATTCCGGGATGGTTAGTTCGCGGAAGAGGACCGCGTTCCGCAAGTCTCGCCAACTCGACACTTCAGCCATGCTTGGCGCGAACTCGCCCGCGCGCCCCGCGGGGAGGTTTCCAAATAACTCGCGGATATCTTGAACGAAGGGACTCGGGAGTTTCTGTTTTCCATCCGCGCCCGTCTCGTGCCAACTGAGAACTATCTTGGTGGACGGCACGTCAAGCGCGCGGAGGAAGAGCAATTGTTCACCGTTCGCGTGCGTGTTCGCGTCGTCCAGCGCGATGTTTGCGCGCCGCAGACGTGCGAGATCCTCTTCGGCGTAAATCGCGCTTGAGGGGGCGCGGCGCGGCAGCGAGCCCTCGTTGAGCCCCGCGAAGAAGACGTACCGAAACCGGAGGCGGCGCAGGGATTGGGGATCCAGCACGGCTACGCCGCCGGAATCCTTCTGCCCGGCCGCGGTTGTGGCCTTGAGCGCCTCGCGCAGGCTCAACGCGAATTCGTTTTGGGAGACCTCGCGGTCGTCGTCCGCGTACCAGCGAACGATGAGGCCCAGCAAGTCGATAGCCAAACGGAGCGCGTTCCGCTCGAATTCGCGGGTTTCCCCGGTCGGCAAATCCTCGACGGCTTCGTCCAACGCCAGCCCGGCCAACACCGCGTCGAGCGCGCGGGCGTGTCCGCCCATAGGCCCTTTGACTGGCAGCGAGCCGTCGATTTCTCTCAACGCCGCGAGCCGGTCGAGAAGCGCCGCGGTGTGCACCGCTGCGCCCGGCAGCCGCCGAGTCAGGCTTTCCGCGTCGAGAGAGGAGGCCCGCTCCCCGTCCAGCCGCCTCGCGAGAGATTGGATGCGCTCAAACCATTCTTCGCGGCCCGCGATCACATGGGCATGGCGCGCGAGGAGCGGATACGCGCCGCCGGAATCTTCAGCCATGCGGCCGCTTGGTCGGAACCAGCGCGAGGCTACTACGTCGATGACGCCACCGCGATCCCATCCATCCAAGGCGTCGTACAGATCGAGGAGAAATGCGCCGAACGCGCTGTCGAATAGCGATGCTGGTTGGATGTTGGCATAGGGTATGCCGAACTCGGTAAACACCGAATCGATTGTCGACGAGGCCGCGGAAAGATCTCGGTAAACGAGCACTATTTCGGAGGGCAACGCGCCGCCTCCCGCGAGCAGTTGTTTGATTCGCCGCCCGACGACCTCGATTTCGTGGGATGGGCTGTGACACGGCAGCAGCTCCAGATCGTCCGCAAGATCGCCAGGGAGGCGGGGTTTTTCCCGCCAGAAAATGTTACTCGACGCGAAGGCCGCGCAGCTTGGCGGCGGCGTGTCTTCGAAATTCTGAACTTGGACGTCGAAGGCCTTGGCTATTCGCTCGGCCGTCACGGCTGGCAACGCGTAGGCGTCCGCCCGCCCTGGCGACGTGTCGTAGTTCAGGCCAAAGATTAGTCGATCGAGATGGCCTTCGACGGCTTGGATGAGGCGATACTCCGATGGCGTAAAATCGTCGAAGTCATCCAAGGCGAGGGTGTCGATGGAGCTCAACGCCGCCGGTTCCTGGTCGTCGCAAAGGATCTTTGCCAGCCAGTACATGCCCTGCAGGTCGTAGGCGCCGGACGCAAGCAGTGATTCCTGATATCGCTCGTACAACGTGGCTACCGCGGTATCCATCAGAGTCGCGCGCGGTCCTTTGCACACGGTTTCCCGAAAACCGGAAGGGTCTACTGCGGCCTGTTTCAACTGGGCGATAAGGTGTTGGAGGTGAGTAAGAAAGCCTTCGGTTTCCGCCGACGCGCCGAGGAAATTCAAAAGGCCCGTAGGCACGGCGGAATCGACGACTCGCTTGAGGAGAATGCGCTGCTCGAAGGCTCCGATGAGACGTTGCTCGTGCTTGGTCCCGGCAAGAAGGCCCAGTGCGAAATCCTGGAAGGTCAACACGGGCGAGCCCCAGGCGCCGGGCAATTCCCGCTGCTCGATGAGGTCCGCTGTGCGCTGGGAGGCGTAACGGCGCGAAGGGACGAGCAGCCGCGAATGTCCCCAGTCTTGGAGGACGGCAGCGTTCAGCACTTCGGCTCGCGAAGACCGGTGCGGGCCGGTGTACAGATGTACTTGGGCCATGGTTGGCTCCCTTCGCGCGGCCTTCGAGGCAACGCTTGAGCAAGTTTAACCGATTATGAATACGAAACTGCTTGTTGCGGCATTGGCTGGCTGCGTCGTAAGACCTCAACATAACCCGCTATGATTTCGGTCTTGCTTCTTGCCAGCCTTGTCCTCACCGGCGCATTTTCGCATCCATAATTAGTTGAACTGCTCTAAATTGCCCCGCCTCGGCCCTCCCCTCACCCGGTGAGATAAGCTGGCTAGACCGCCTCTGCGTCGAGTATTTCGTAGCGGTAGCCTTGCTCCGTCAAGAACAACTGCCGCTTCATGCTGTAATCCTGGTCGCAGGTGTCGCGCGAGACAAGGGAGTAGAAGTGGGCGATGGTCTGGTTGGTCTTTGGACGAAGGATCCGCCCGAGCCTCTGCGCTTCCTCTTGGCGCGAACCGAAAGTCCCCGAGACTTGAATGGCGACGTTGGCGTCGGGCAGGTCGATGGCGAAGTTGGCTACCTTCGATACGATGAGCAGTTTCTCTTTGCCGTCGCGGAACGCGCCGTAGAGTCTTTCGCGCTCCTTGGTCCCGGTGCGGCCTGTGATGATGGGCGCGCCAAAGCGTTGGGACAACGCCTGCAACTGATCCAGGTACTGTCCGATAACCAAGACGTTGTCTTCCTTGTGCTTCTCGATGAGGCGTTCGCAGATATCTTCCTTGACGGGATTGGTCGAGGCGATCCTGAACTGTCCGCGTTTGTTCGCGATAACGTATTGGTACCGTTCCTCATTCGGCAGCGGTACGCGGACCTCGTGGCAAACGGCCTGAGCGATCCAGCCTTGTTTCTCGAGCACCTTCCACGGCACGTCGTATTTCTTAGGGCCGATGAGCGAGAACACGTCGTCCTCGCGCGCGTCTTCGCGGACCAGCGTCGCGGTCAGGCCCACGCGACGGCGCGCTTGCAGCGTCGAGGTCGCGCGAAAGACGGGGGCGGGCAACAGATGGACTTCATCGTAGACGATTAGACCCCAGTTTCCGCCGTCGAACAAGTCGAAGTGGAGAAAGGGACTGTCCTTGGTCTTGCGGTACGTCAACACCTGGTACGTGGCTATGGTGACGGGGCGGATTTCCTTGGAATCCCCGCTGTATTCGCCGACTTGTTCGTCGGTTAGTGTGGTTTTGTCGAGTACTTCGTTTTTCCATTGACGCAGCGCGACGGTATTGGTCGTCAGCACGAGGGTTTGCGTCTGCAACGCGTGCATGCAGCCGATCCCGACGATCGTCTTCCCCGCGCCGCACGGCAGCACCACCACGCCGCTGCCCCCGTGATTTGACCCGCGCATGTAGAAGGCATCCACCGATTCAGTCTGGTATTTCCGCATGACGAAGGGCTTTTTCACGAGGCTTTCTTCGCGCAGCGCAAACTTGAGGGGGGCCCCCTCGATATACCCGGCGAGATCCTCGACGGGAAAGCCAATCTTGATAAGGATGTTCTTCACATTGCCGCGGTCGGCCTGCTCGATATGGATCCTGTTGTCGCTGTTGGTGGCCGAGACAAAAGGCTTTACATCCTTGTGGTTCAAAAGCTGGGTAACGAGCATCGGGTCGTCGGATTCTAGAACCAACCCGCCGTTTTCCGTTTTGTAGAGCTTCAGCCGGCCGTACCGCGACACGTTGTCTTCGATATCGACGATAATATTCTGGGGTATTTCGTAGCGGCTAAACCGCGTCAGTCCGTCGATGATGTTTTTCGCCGTCATGCCCGCCGCCGCTGCGTTCCAGAGGGAAAGGGGCGTGAGGCGGTAGGTGTGAATGTGCTCCGGAGATTTGACGAGTTCCGCGAACGCGGCGATGGCGTCGCGCGCGTCTTCGAAGGCGTCACCGTCCGTCTCCAGCAAGACGGATCGGTCGGATTGAACGATTACGGGGTGGGTGTCGGCGTCACTCATAGGACGGAAGTGTACCACAGCGATTCCGGGCGCGTGAACCCGCGATTGGAAGGCGGGAGGGGCGCGGCTTACAGATGCGCTGGAGGAGGTTGGAGCCTTTACAAATCTCAGAAGCGCATGCGATAGGCGCGTGAACAGTCAGGAAACGAGAGAAGGGGAGAACGATAATCTTGCCCGCTATTCGTGACGAGGGGGGGCCGCCCTGCCCCGGCTAACCCGGATATTTCACCATCCCAATTGAGAAAAGCCGATTCCTTCCGCATAAAGGCCTTGCGAGAAGCACTTTAAGCACACGATAAGGAGCCGGCTTTAT
>CAYNZS010000062.1:0-17173 GCA_964401695.1 uncultured Nitrospirales bacterium | reverse complement strand
TCTCGCACTACTTGAATTGCCGACATGATTCAAAACTGGGGATTGTTGAGAAGAGAGGCTGTTTCTGGGCTTCTAGCAAGGAATCGACCGAATGAACCGCTCAGGACCGTGGTAGTATCGCGATGCGGCTCGACCAACGGCCGGATCGGTCAACGAGGGGAATTCGCATACATTCGAAGTACTGTAGCATTATCGGCATGTCCAAAGCTCCTCCTCTGGCGGGAGTTTTCGGATGGGGCGACGATCTTTGGCGAGATTGGTTCCTGGGTGTCGTTAACCCGCATCGTTCAGCGAAGGATTTGTTTCCTTTGGCTCAACGCACTCACCGACGTGCACGTGCCCGAGAGGGCGATGGCCAAACAATAGGAGGAAGTTATGAAGTTCAGCTGTATTCCCCTAAATTTCTACAAGCAAATCGCCCATGATAAGTCCATGACGTATGAGGACTGGATCGAGATGGCCGTGGAATTCGGTTTGGATGGGGTGGAAATCTATGAGCCTTGGATTCGAGACCGGGACGCATCCGGCGTTGCAGAGCTGGCCGATGTTGTGCGCGATGCTGGATTGCAGGCCTCCATGTTTACTTCCGAGCCCCATCTCTGCAACCCGAAAGATCGGGAGGCCGGGCTCGCCTATATCAAAGCGGCAGTGGATGCGGCGCTCCTGTTCGATACAAACATCGTTCGCGTGGTTTCCGGTCACGGCAGCAAGGGGCTGGATCTGGAGTTGGTTTTGCAGTCCATCGCCGATGGGCTGAAGGCGTCTCTTGACTATGCGGAACAGAAAGGGGTGACGCTCGCATTCGAGGACCATTGGGGCATCGGAACGAATCTCACGGATTTCATGAGGATTCTCGAGCTCGTGAATGACGGCCGTTTGAAGGTTAACCTGGATACCGCCAATGTGGGAAGTCAAGATATCGTCGAGCTAACCGGCCTGGTTAAGGATCGAGTCGTGCATACCCATTGCAGCGAGCTTCTGAACAACAAGCATGGCGTTGTCATCGGACGTGGCGAGGTCGATTTCAAGGGCATCTTCACCATCCTGAAGAACAATGGCTATGACGGCTGGATTTCCTTGGAGGCATTGGCCGGGGCAAAGGAAGATCTTCGTTTCAGCGTCGAGCATATCAAGGAGACATGGGAAAGCGTGTAGCTGCGTTCTTGCCAACTCATCATTAAGCCACCGGCTCTGTCGTTCACGGGTCAGCCTTGTCGCCACGAAAAGCACGACGACCGCGGAGAACTGCTCGCGTTTTCTCGCTCCCTCAAGAAGTCCGCAACGGATTGACGGCTCCCATGCTAGCCCGGATATCTCACCGCTTTTCTACTGCGACGGCGGATAAGTCTCGTCATAGCAACCTTCTCCACCGTCTCGCTACGAAAAGCGGTGAGATTTATCCGGGCTAGGAATGGACTTGGGAGTTTCACCTCTGATAGATTGTCTTCCCCAGATGCATTTCATCGAACATGACATATCTCTGGCCTCACTCTCTTTCTGGTTAATCGGGGAGGCGCCGGCGGGGAAATGAAGGCATCGAGAGCGATAGGCTGAATAGGAGGTACGCCAATGTTGGATACATTAGATCATGCCGCTGGCTTTGGGTCATTGATGCTGGAGCGGGCGGCGGACCTCAAACCAACGGCCAGAGTAGAGAGGCTCAGGGAGGCCTACATGAGCCTCAAGCCAAGCGCCTCGATAGACAGGGCCCGCATCGAGACCCGGGTCATGAAGGAAACCGAGGGCGAGCTGATGATTACGCGGAAGGCCAAAGTCTTTGCCGCGATCGTCAGGGAACTTCCGGTCGATGTGTATCCCGATGAACTTCTGTTGGGCTACTCCAACGTTCGCCCCCGATGCACCAGTGTTAGCCCAGCGAACGGCCCCGCCTTGGAAAAGTTCTTGACAACGGGCAGGACCCCGCCGGAAACCGATGCAGCCGGCTATGATGTATATGATCTGAATTCTCTGACCGAAGAGGAGAAACGAGAACTCCGCGAAGACATCATCCCCTATTGGAAGGGAAACGGCCACTACGAGAAGAGCATCGGTATGCACTATGGCCACAACATCATCGGCTATGAAAAGGTGCTCAAGAAGGGCTTCGGGGGCATCAAGAAGGAAGCCAAAGATCGGTTGGCCAGGCTTGACCCGGCGGTTCCCGGCGATCTCCAGAAGGTTCCCTTTCTCGAGGGCGTCGTGATGGCCATGACGGCCGTAGCCGAGCTGGGCTTGAGATTTGCCTCCAAGGCGAGAGAGCGGGCTGGTGTGGAGGCCGATGCACAGCGGAAGGACGAACTGCTGAGAATTGCCGAAATCTTCGACCGGATACCGGCTGAACCTCCGTCGACCTTCCACGAAGCCATACAAACATGCTACCTGACCTGGATGCTGTCTCTCTGGGAGAACCGGTATTCCGGCGGCGAAAGCGTTGGGCGGGTGGACCAATACCTGTCTCCTTACTACGAAAACGATCTGCGGGATGGGCGCATCTCCCGGGAGGACGCGCAGGAACTGATCGACTGTTTTCTTGTCAAGCTAAACCACGCGCCGCCGGTCGCCGCTGTGACGGTGGGCGGCATTGATGCCGGTGGCGCCGATGCCACGAACGCGCTGTCGTACATGGTTATCGAGGGCATGATGCACACGAGGCTGCGGCAGCCCTTCTTTAGTGTGCAGGTCCATCAACGAATGCCGGATGACCTATTGATCAAGGCGTGCGAACTCTGTGCGGTGGGAACCGGCCACCCTCAGTTCATCAACAGCGATGTACTCGTGTATCAGGCCCTTGCGCGCGGAAGTTCGGGTGGGCCCGCGGTGACGCTGGAGGATGCCCGGTCCGGCGCCCCGATCGGTTGCATCGAGTTGGGGATACCGGGCAAGGATTCCGGCTACCTTTACTATGGCTCTCCGAATCTCGCTTCCGCCATGGAACTGGTCATGACCAATGGGGTGAGCCGTGCGAACGGCAAGAAAATCGGCGTGGAAACCGGCGATCCGCGGCACTTCACCTCCTTCGAGCAAGTGAAGGAAGCATTTATCGAACAAGTGGCCTTGCTCAGGAGAAACACACAGTCCGCCGGCAATCGCATGGAACAACGCATTATGGATCTTGCGCCGACTGTGTATGAGTCGGCGCTTATCGATGACTGCATCGAGAATGGCGCATGCAGGGAGCACGGGGGCGCACACTATAATTTCAATACGGCCTGTGTCGTTTCGGGTCCGGCGGATGCCGGCGATTCCTTGGCTGCTATCAAGAAGCTCGTCTTTGAGGACAAGACAATCACCATGGAGCAACTGTGCGACGCCCTGGATGACGATTTCGAGGGTCATGAAGATATCCGCAACATGTGCCAGGCGATGCCCAAGTATGGCAACGACGACGATTATGTGGACGAGGAAGTCGCTTGGGTCATGCACGAATTTGTTTCCGAGTTCAAGATGATGAGGAACATGCGGGGCGGCTACGGTTGTCCCGGCGGGTCGCCTATGCATCAATACGTGCCTCTGGGGAAGACGGTCGGGGCGCTTCCATCCGGAAGACAGGCCTGGGAGCCTCTGGCCGATTCAGCCTCGCCCAGCGCCGGGAAAGACGTGAATGGGCCGACATCCGTTTTCAAATCCGTGGGTAAGATCGACAACATCGAGATCCTCGGCGGCGTCATTCTCAATATGAGAGTAGACCCCTCCGTCTTCGAGGGCGGTAGCGTCCAGAGGATGGCTGGCCTCATTCGCGCATTTATCGACCAGAAGATTTACCATGTTCAGGTCAACGTCGTGTCCACGGACACCTTGAAGGCGGCGCAGAAGGAACCCGAGAAATACCGGGATCTGATGGTAAAGGTCGCCGGCTACAATGCCTTCTTCACACAACTGGGCAAAGAGCATCAAGATCCCATTATTGCCCGAACGGCCCATGGGATTTAGTCCGGTGAGATGACTAGGGAGTGAAATAAGGGGCGACAAGATTTTTTGGAACGCGCCGCGCAGCATAACCGTGGCCATCGGGATATCATCGAATGCAGCAAACTCAACCAATAGAGGAGAGAGTCATCATGGCAGGTCTAATCACAGCGGACAGTTACAATCACACCGGTATCGTCGTCAAAGACGCGGAAGCGACGGCTGAATCCTATACAAGGAAACTGGGAGCCGGTCCTTGGAAATTTACGGACGCCGGCCAGTTGAAACTGGCCCACGGTTTTGTAGGCGAAATTCAGTATGAGCTGATTGAGCCCTTGGAGGATACGTCGCTCTGGGCGAAGTTCCTCGCCGAGCACGGCGAAGGGCTTCACCACATTTGCCACAACGTCGCCGATGTCGACGATGCCGCCGCTCAACTCGCGTCAGACGGGGGCACGATCATGGTCCAGATTCCCAAGAGAATGGCCTATGTGGATATCGGCGGCCCCGCCTCGGTCATCATTGAACTTTTGAAGACACCCTAACTAGTACGAAAAAGTCAGTGGCCGAGCCGAGATTCGCGCAGGGACGAGTTCGCAATTCTGGCCCGGCATAGACGTCGAGGGGCTATGCCGTCTGGGTGTGGTTGTTTACGTGCTAGAGCGCCCGGATGGCGAGGATTGAAAGCGTGGGAAACCCCGACATTCTCAGCAACAACAGCGGGAGTAAGGTATGAGTGAGTTTCCTCGAACAACTGTCGGTGGGGTGTCGGTGCCGCGAATGATTGTGGGTACCAATTGGTTTCTCGGCGCGACCCATCGCAGTGCCGCAAAAGACAAATTCGTGCGGTCGTATCAGAGCAGCAAGAATATTGCCGACATCCTCACTGTTTGTGGAGAGTATGGCATCAATGCCATCTACGGTTGGCCCACAAAGGTGGTGGCAGATGGAGTCCGAGAAGCCGAACAGCGAACCGGCCAGAAGATCATCTGGTTCATGCTGCCGGGCTTCAACGTCGTCCCGGGTGGCGATGAGGCGGCGGAGCCGGAACGCGTCCTCGACCGAGTCAAAGAACTGGGTGGCACGTTCTGCTTGCCTCATCAGTATGTCACCGATGCTTTGATGGATCGCATGCACCTGGAGATCCGGAATCTCGACAAGTACACGAAGATGATACGGGATAGGGGAATGATTCCCGGCCTGAGCACCCATATGCCGGAAACCATACCCTATGCGGATAAAGGCGGATACGATATTGAAACCTATATCCAAATCTACAATTCCGACGGATTCATGATGCAGATGGAAATCGACTGGGTCATGCGGATTATTCAGAAGGCGAAGAAGCCCGTCATTGCCATCAAGCCCCTTGCCGCGGGGCAGATTCTAGCCCCCGTCGGCCTCTCTTTCGTGTGGAACACGATTCGCGACCGGGATATGGTCTGCATCGGGTTAACCACGCCGGACGAAGCCAAAGAAGATATTGACCTGTCGCTAAATATTCTTGCCAAGCGGATTCCGGACCATGAACTGCAAGCTACTCGCAGTAAAACATCGATTGTCGAGCAGTAATAATAAGCATGCGTGCTAAATCTATTTGTTCGGAGCAGCCCTATCGATTCGGACAGGGCTGCCGCAATAGGTGGTGCAAATTGCGCCCCGCAAGTGTTGGGATGAAGTTTCTTTGGCTGCAAGCCGGCGTTCCCGGACCGTGGCGCATTTGCAGTTGGAATAAAACTACACCGCGATGCGTTGGTCGTATGCGGTATACAAGGAATGGGTGACGGTCGGCGTGAATGCGGACGGCTGCGATGGGACCAGATCGATTTGCCAAGCATCTATCTGACCAATCTGAACGCGCCCTTGACCGGCATTGCGCTCATTGAAGGGCGGGTCGTGCCAGTGTTCGACTTCGAGAGCATTTTATGCGCGTTGTTTGGCACGGAGGATGTTGCGGCGATCGACGTCGATTCTTCGGGAGGCCAAGTAGATCGCGCGGGGAAGGGGATTCTTTTTGCGGAAGATTCGCCTACGATACGCGCCGTGGTCGAACGCCTTCTGCGCTCCGTGGGCTTTGACCGGATAACGGTGTGCACGAACGGGGAGCAAGCATGAAATACGTTGGGGGTGACACACGACTCGGGGGAAACCTATGACGTCGTGCTGTCCGATATCGAAATGCCCCGCATGGACGGGCTTCATCTCACGTCCAATATAAAAGGCGATGCCCGATTTCGCAACATTCCGGTGGTGTTGTTTTCCTCGCTCATCAGCGAGAGCAACATGAATAAGGGTGTCGCGGTGGGCGCGGACGCGCAAATCACCAAATTTCTGGGAAATGAGTTGATTGAAGCCATCGAAGGCCTCTTGACCCGTTGACCGCGGGTATTGTCGAGGCCCTTCCCTCCTATCGGTTTCAGGTTCCCAGCCCGCTTCCCCTTTGGCTTGGCGCGGGGGTTGAAGTCCAGTTCCAGATTCTGGTCAAATGCTGCTGTACGGTCGTCATTACCGCGGTCCGCCGCGGCGGCCTGAATTTTCGCGCCCGCCAATCCCGGGACTCGATCGAAGAGCTCATGAAAACTCTCTTCGATGCTTCTGGCGGACCGTTCCCAAAAAGAAGAAAGCATCGGTGAAGTGTAATGGCTGATATGAAGATCGTGATGGACGGCACCGAAGCGGACGCGGTTGAAGGAATGACGATCCTGGAGGTGGCCGAGGAAAAGGGGGTCGATATCCCGACCCTGTGCCACATTCGGGAAATCCTTCCGCGGGGCGCGTGCCGGGTTTGCGTCGTCGAGGTGCAGGGGATGAAGACGCTGGTGGGTTCGTGTCATACGCCCGTATCTCCTGGGATGGTGATCGAGACGAGTTCTCCAAAGGTGCTCGCGGCGCGCAAGGCTACGGTGGAGTTGCTGCTTGCGGCCCACACGGGAGACTGCGTCACCGATACGAACGCTAAGAACTGCTCGCTGCATAGCCTGGTCTCGGACCTCGAGGCAGGGCCTCCCCGGTTCCGCGTCAGAGAGGCGCGCAACTATCCGGCCGAAGAGGCGAGCCCCTATGTTCGGCGCAACCTGTCAAAGTGCATCATGTGCCGGAAGTGCGTCGGCGCCTGCCGGGATATTGCGGGCGAGGGCCTGCTCAGCGTGGGCTACCGAGGCTTCCAGGCGAAGATCGTGTTTGGCCGGGACGAGCCGCTGGAAAGCGAAGAATGCCGGGATTGCGGCATCTGTATCGACCACTGCCCGACCGGCGCCCTGTCTACGCCGGCCTTGACCTCGCGGACGCAGGAAGATGGGAACGGGAAGAAGGCATCGCGGAGGGAGGCCCCGTCAGAGGGGGCGCAACGTTCGGCTCTGCTGAATCTGCTGAAAGCGGCGAAGGAGGAGGAGGGCTTTGTTTCACCCGACGCGATTGGCCGAATAGCGGAGACCCACAATATTCCGATAAGCGACGTATACGGGGTCGCCACGTTCTACTCTTTTTTCCCTGTGAAGCCCCTCGGCGACAATCTGATCCGGATCTGCAACAATCTTCCCTGCTCTCTGAAGAACTCGGCCATGATCATCGAGACCGTGTCAGAGGATCTCGGGATATCTCCTGGCGGGACAACGGCTGACAGAAAGTATTCGTTTGAGTTGACCAACTGTATCGGCGCCTGCGACATGGCGCCCGCGATGCTGATCAACGACGATGTCCACGGGCATCTGACTCCGGAAAAGATCCGAGACGTTTTGAACACGTACAAATGATCCGCCGATGAAAGCCGGACGATTAGAGCAGTTTCGTATTCATAATTAGCTAAACTGCTCAAGCGCGAAGATCGTGAGTCAGCCCTGCTACAACGCCAAAGGCTTCCTCTTCGAGGAGAGAACGAGGAAGTAACACCCAAATACAAGCGCGGTGGCGATCCAGGCCAACCCCCACACGAGCGCGGGCACATGCGTATGCTGGGCGAGCAAGTACGCGTCTGAACAGGCCGTCGGCCGCACGAGTATGTCGGAGCGAATGTCGAGTATGGCGTAGGCGCAACTCACGAGCCCGATCGCTTTGAGAAGGTACTTGTTACCGGCCGCGTTGAAGCGGAACCCAGCGGCTATCAATACGAAGCCGGCCAGTAGCCCGAAGCCGAATCCAAAACTGCCGATAGGCTGGACGAGCCACAGCGTGACAGCCAACATGATAATCCCCAGAACGACGCTGAGCCCGCGATGAACCCGCGCGCGCGAGGCTAGCACAAGGATAATCCCACCCCACATTATGCTGCCCAGGTAGCCCGCGGAAAGCGTCAAGAAGCGGTTGCCGCCATGGGTGATGCAAAGCCCTCCTTCCGCAGCGACAACCTGAATCTCGACGACCCGTCCGCCGGTGGCGAAGGCGGCGAGGCCGTGGCTCATCTCGTGAAAGAACACTACGAGCAATCGCAAGGGATAGATGAGGACGGTGTCCCAAAGAAAGAAGACGGCCGCGCCTAACCCGAGAAGGATGGCTACCTCTCTCCAATCCGTGTCGCTACGTATTTTCATTTGGCGCTTTGGCCTCCTGTGCGTTTCTGGCTAACCCGGATATCTCACCGCTTTTCTACTGCGACGGCGGATGAGGCCACTCTGACGAGACTTCTCTCGCCTTTCGACCTCGACGTGACCCGCCACGCTGTCGCCCGAAAGGCGTCGAACAAGTCGCGACATAGCAACCTTCTCCACCGTCTCGCTACGAAAACCGGTGAGATATCCTGGCTAAGGGTCTTGCCCGAAATAGCCTTTTCAGATTTCTCCGAGGACATGAGCAAACAATTTGGGACTGACGCAAGCGCAGCGAGGCACGAGCGCAGACGGGTCTATCCCCTTTTCTTCCGTCTCCCTCAAGCATACGCCTATCGGTGCCTGTCGCGCGCCTGGCGTTTGACTCGGGTCTGGGCCTGTGGCACGATAGCGGCGTCCAAATTTTGCTGCGACTGGCGATGCGGCGTGGGCTCGACCACGGGGAAGCGGCAGGGCGTTCAGATTGGGCCATTCGCCTGGGGAGTAAGTGTTCATGCGGAAAACTCCGCTATACGAGAAGCACTGTTCGCTGAACGCGAAGATTGTGAACTTCAACGGATGGGCGCTTCCCGTTCAATTCGACGGCATCGTTCAGGAGCATCTCCACACTCGTTCGACCGCATCCATGTTCGATTGCTCGCACATGGGGGAGTACCGCTTCAAGGGAGCGGACGCGGTCGAGCGCTTCGGCCGCGAAGTCATTTCCGATCCATCGAAGATTCCCGTGGGCCGTTGCCGGTACGGGGCGATCCTGAACGAATCGGGCGGGATTCTGGATGATCTAATCACGTTCCGCATGAGCGAAGACGAGTTGTATGTCGTGACGAACGCAGGGCCTATCGAGAGCGTGACCGAGCGCTTCTGCGCGGACAACCCCGGTTCGGAACATGTGTCGTACGCGACAGCCAAGATCGATATCCAGGGCCCAGCCTCGCGCGAACATTTGTTAAGCGCCGGATTCGAGGCCACGGAATCGTTAAAGTATTTCAATTGCCTCTGGACCACTTGGCGTGGTCATGAGATTCTGTTGTCGCGAACGGGCTATACTGGCGAACTTGGCTACGAACTGTTCATGGCGAATGAGCTCGCCGAAGAGGTGTGGGATGTGTTCCACACCACGGATGGCATACGTCCTGCCGGGCTTGGAGCGCGGGATACACTGCGGACTGAGGTCGGGTACGCGCTTTCGGGTCAAGACTTCGACGAATCGGTTACCCCGCTTGAGGCGGGCATGGAAGGCTTCGTCGCGTGGGATACGGACTTTGTCGGGAAGAGCGCGCTGGAAGCCAAACGCGAAGCGGGCGGTCCTCGGTATTTTGTGGCGGTTCGCACGCGCAGCCGTCGCGCGCCGAGGCATGGCTTCGAGATCAAGGGCGGCGGGAATGTCGTGGGCGCCGTGACTAGCGGCACCTTCGGGCCCAGCCTCGGCGAAGGAGTTGGCCTTGCCCGCGTCGACGGAGAATATGCCTCGGCCGGCGCGAAGCTCTCGGCCGGCCCGAAGAATATCGAACTTGAAGTCGCGGACATTCCCATTTTCAAAGACGGCTCATGCCGGGTCAAGGTGTAAAGGAGAATCGATAAGCCGTGAGTACGTACTCTGAAGACCTGCGCTATACCGAAGATCACGAGTGGGTCCGCCATGAAGACGGCGTTTTTACCATCGGCATCACCTCGTACGCGACCGAACAGCTCGGCGACGTGACGTATGTCGAATTGCCTGGGGTTGGCGCGGAATTCAGCGCGGGCGACGAGGCCGGAACCGTAGAATCGGTAAAGGCGGCAAGCGACATCTACTCGCCGGTCGGCGGCAGCGTAATCGAAGTCAACAGCGATCTGGAGGACACGCCGGAACGGGTGAACGAAGACCCCTTCGGCGATGGATGGTTCTTTCGGTTGGAAGGGGACGGCACGGCGGCTTTCGACGCCCTGATGAACGCGGCCGCCTACGACATCTTCGTTCAGGAACTAGACCATTGAGTTGGGTTCCAGTCACCGAGGCCGACCGCGCGAGCATGTTGTCTACCATCGGCGCGTCTTCGATGGAGGAGCTCTTCGAGAGCATTCCTGCGGAGTTTCGCCTGGATGCTTGGGAAGTGCCGGACGGCGTCTCGGAAATGGCGGTTCGCGACGAGCTGGCTCGACTGTCGCGGAAGAACGACGAAGGCCTTGTCGGCTTTCTGGGCGGTGGCTTCTACGACCACTATATTCCCGCCGCTGTCGACGCCTTATCCATGCGACAGGAATTCTACACCGCCTACACGCCGTACCAACCCGAATGCGCGCAGGGAACGCTCCAAAGCATCTATGAATACCAGTCGTCCATTGCCCGCTTGACGGAGATGGAGTTTGTCAACGCGTCGCTGTACGAAGGAGGCACGGCGGCATTCGAAGCGGTGACGATGGCCATGCGAATCACGAAGCGATCGCGTGTCGTCTGCCACGAGTCGTTGAACCCGATTTACCGCGAGCAACTTGTCACCCACATATCGAACCTCGACCTCGATTTTGCCGAAGGCGGCGATCCCGAAGGCGCGGCCTGCGTCATCGTACAGAATCCGAGCTTTCTCGGTTCGCTTGCGGACTACACGGATCTCGCGGAACGCTGCCACGAAGCCGGCGCGCTGCTGATTGTGTCGTTCTATCCCATTTCTTTGGGCCTCGTGAAGACGCCGGGCGAAATGAACGCCGATATCGCCATCGCCGAAGGCCAGAGCCTTGGCATACCGCTCGGATTTGGCGGTCCCTACCTCGGCGTCATGGCCACGCGGAAGAAGCACGTCCGAAAAATGCCGGGGCGCATCGCGGCGGCGACGGAAGACGCGGAGGGACGGCGCGGTTTTGTGTTGACCCTGCAAGCCCGCGAGCAACACATCCGCCGCGCGAAAGCCATGTCGAACATCTGCTCGAATCAGGCGCTCTGCGCCCTGCGCGCGCTGATCTACCTTACCCTCATGGGGAAGGAGGGCCTGCGCGAAGTGGCCACGCAATGCCACGCGAAGGCGGAATACCTCAAATTCAAGCTGGGCTTCGCGGATGTGTTGAACAGCGCGCCCACATTCAACGAGTTCGTCTTGCGCCTGCCCAAGAGCGCCGAAGAAGCGGTCCGCGGAATGGCGTCTCGCGGTTTCGAAGCCGGTCTTCCGCTGGCATCCGTCGGCGCGGGCGGAGACAACGATCTTCTTGTGGCGGTCACGGAACGGCGTACGCGCGAGCAACTCGACGCCTACGCCCTCGCGTTGGAGGAAGTCTCATGCAGCTGATTTTCGAGAAGTCGAGAGAGGGGCGGCGCGCTATAACGCTTGACCCTCTCGACGTTCCCGAAGCCCATCTCCCCGGCGATTTGCTTCGGGAAGAACCCGCGCCGCTTCCCGAATTGAGCGAACTCGACATCGTTCGCCACTTTACGTTGCTGTCCCAACGGAATTTCGGGATCGATTCACATTTCTACCCGCTCGGCTCATGCACCATGAAATACAATCCTAAGATCGCCGAAGTGGTAGCGGCCCTTCCCGGCTTCAACCAGCTGCATCCGCACTTGTCGTCATCCAAAGCCATGTGGGAGCGGTGCCAGGGCGCGCTCGAGTTGACCACGCGTTTCGAAGTGCTCTTGGCCGAGATCGCTGGCATGGAAGAAGTATCCCTGCAACCCATCGCGGGCGCTCACGGAGAATTGGCAGGCACGTTGCTCATGGCGGCCTACCACCGCGATATGGGAAACACCCATAAGACGAAAATCATCATTCCCGATTCCGCGCACGGCACGAACCCCGCCAGCGCGGCCATCGCGGGATTCGATATCGTCGAGGTGCCCTCCGGACGGGACGGCGTGATCGATTTTGGAGCCTATGCGGCGGCGATGGACGCCGAGGTGGCCGGGGTCATGACCACTTGCCCTAACACGCACGGCCTTTTCGAGGAACGCGTCCGCGATATCGCGAGACTCGCGCACGAACACGACGCGCTTCTCTATTACGACGGCGCGAACCTCAACGCGATCATGGGCAAGTGCCGTCCAGGGGACATGGGCTTCGACGTCATGCACTACAACGTCCACAAGACCTTTGCCACGCCCCACGGCATGGGGGGGCCCGGCTGCGGGCCCGTCGGAGTGGGGGAGAAGCTCGCGCCGTACCTCCCTGGGCCGCGGGTTACCGAAAAGGACGGGCGCTTCGGGCTCGCCATGCCCGAGAAATCCATCGGCCGGATGGCCCCCTTCTTCGGAAACTTCATGATGGCCGTGCGCGGCTACGCTTACATCCGCCATCTCGGGGACGAAGGACTAAAGGAAGTCTCCGAGGCCGCCGTTCTCAACGCAAACTACATTCACGCGCGCCTCAAAGACGCCTACCAATCCGCCTTCCACACCCGGTTCATGCACGAGTGCGTCTTCACCGCGACATCCCAAGCGGCGAAAGGCACGAAAGCGGTCGACATCGCGAAGGCGCTGCTCGACTACGGGATGCACGCTCCCACGGTCTACTTCCCGCTAACGGTCAAAGAGAGCATCATGATCGAGCCGACCGAGACCGAATCGAAAGAAACCTTGGATGCGTTCTGCGACGCCATGCTGGAGATAGCCGCTGGGGTCGAGAAGGGGGGAGGCGCGTTCTCGGATAGGCCGCACACGACACCCGTCGGGCGCTTAGACGAAGTCCGCGCCGCGAGAGAACTCAACTGTGTGTGTTGATTGCGGCACTTAGTCCCTGAGCGGTTGAGTTTGGTTCAAAGTGGCGTGAAAATCAATCTTCATTGAGGAGCCCTCGAAGCGACGGGATGATGAACATCTCGCGCAGCTTGAGTGCGGTGGCGGTGATGCGTCGTCCGAGAGCGGTGAGATAGTTGGCGACCACGTCGCGGTTGCAGCGGCGCAGATGCAGGGCTTTCTCGATGGCGGTGCTTACCTTGGTTATGGAGTGCTTCTCAAGTAGTCGCAGGATACGGATGAACTCCCGTGTCCCTTGGTTGCGTCCTTCCTCCTCCAAACGGTTGCGCAGCACGGAGAACGATTCCGGTAGCTCCCAGTCGTGCAGCGGTTTGGCGTGATCGAGCGCGCCCGGCTTACGTTCGAGCAGTTCGAGGTAATGAATCGGCTCGAACGCGACGTCTTCTTTATCCCAACAGCGCGCGTGCTCGGCAATCATGATATTTTTACGGAAAATACACGCGTGATCCGTGTACCCTTTGACGACAACCGTGTGATGAGCAAAGCGAACCGAAACCGAGTAGTCGTTGCAGTCGAAGCGAATTAACGAGAGGCGGTCGACCGTAGTCGAGACCTCCTTGCACGCGTCGAAGGGCGTGGCGGGCAGGTCCAGAAGAGTTTGCTGATCTTCTGCGAGTAATTCCTTCTTGCACCCCTTTCTTCCACGCAACGTGCGCTTGAGGTCTTCCCGGCATCGTTCGACGAGGAAGGCGTTGAGCTCATCGAAGTCCTTCACCTGAGGCACTGGCACGAAATAGTTCAGGCGGGCAAACTTGACCACACCTTCGACAACACCCTTCTCGTTGGGCCTGCGCACCTGACAAAAATGCTCCTCGAACAGATAGTGACTCTGTAGTTGCAGGAAGCCGTTCGTGAGTCTGCGCGCGTGCGCTCCGATGATCTGCGACACGCTGGTCTTGGCGTTATCATAACTGATGCGCGAAGGCACGCCGCCGAAGGACTCGAAGGCCCGGACATGGCCATCCTGTAGGGTCTCGGTGCACTCGCGCGCATAGGCCACGATAAACATCGCATCCGAATACAGCAGGGACATCGCGAAAAACATCAACTTGCGAAGCACGCCATTCATCTTCACCAAAGCTTGACCAAAGTCCATCTGCGCCTCGCCCGGACGGTGCATCAACGGGACGAACACCTCCTGCGAAGTGCGCTTGAGTTCGTGCACTACATCCTTCACCGCCGTATAGCCGCCTTTATAGCCCTCCACCTGAATGCGCTCGAAGACCCGCTTGGCCGCATGACGTTGCTTCTTCGGCAGGAGTTTGTCCTCATCCGGGATATCCCCGATGCGTTCGAGGTAAGGTCCTATCTTGGGCCTCGGGAGTGTCATCAACGGCCAGGGCATCATGCAGTCGGAAATCGTTCGTAGTGAAGCGAACATCTCCGCAGACCAGGTCATTATGACGTGTGTCGCGACGGGTTATTCCGACGACGACTTTGTGGCCAATCACGTCCGGTCACGCCGAAGGCCCAACGAGCAAGTCGCCACTTTCATCGGCTTCGACGAGGACTAGAAGGGCTCTGTATCGGCCCGGAAAAGTAAGACTCTATTTGACGGGGTCGAGTTCTTTGATGAACACATTGCGGAACTCGATCGGACAATTACTCACGTTGCCGTCGCCATCGTAGTCCCAATTCTTGTGCTTTTGCAGTTGGATGCTGCCCGGCTCCATGTCCAGCGTGCCCTCGGGATATTCAAACGCGTCGAGAATGACCTCGCCGTCGTGCTCAACCGTCAAAACCCTGCCAACCAACGTAAACTTGATGGTATGCCAGACCCCGGGTTCCGACTTGACTTCCTTCAACTTGGCCTTTTTTTGGTCCTCAATCATCTTATTGTCCTTCGGATCAATGCGTGAGAAGGCGGGTTCGTAGCCATGGAACAGCATCGGTTGCCCCACCGCCCAGGTATTATGGAGGTTGACCTGTTCGCTACCCCCCCTGAAATATATCCCGCTATCGGACTTGGTCAGCATCCGGTAGTCGGTCATGAACACAAAATTGAGGAACTTCTCCTCGGTCACGATATTGTGCTTGAAATCGTCGAAGCCGCCAAGGGACCTGAGCATTCCGCCTTCAATAAACCAGGCTGCCTTCGCCAACTTCGTCATATCCCAGCCGGTGAAGTCTTTTCCGTTGAAAAGCGCTTTGAAACCTTCCGGCGGCACGTTCAACTTCTCCTCCCCAGCGGCGAACGTGTCCGGACAGAAAAGCGTCGTGGCCGCAATCAGGAACGCCAAGCCAAGAAATGGAAATGCCAACTTCGATATTTTGTAGGTTGTCTTGTTAGTCTTCATGTTCAAATTTCCCTTTCCAATGTGTGATGGTTCACCGCCCAAGCACCAATTGCCGGGCGGCTGCTGTAGCCAGACTACGGCTCCCAGCCCTTGCGGTTCTCCCGCCCGATGGGCAGGTCTGCATCTGGTGAACTCGTGACTGTCATGTTAGCCGCATCCCACTCGATCCTTTTGGCAACGCGATAGGCGACCGTTCCTAACAGCACCATCTCGGTCACGGGCAGGTTCTTATCGCCTCTGTATTGCCTCCTTTCCAATGGCGAGAGAGCTAACTTGCTGATCAGCCGCGCTGCTTTTTGCGTCGGCTGAATTAGCCTTGTTGGCACATTCCGTATTTCTCTTCAATCCATTTACGCAACGACGAGCCACACACGGCCACGAGTTCTTGCCAGAATATGACCCTGCAATTCATCCGCCTCTGAACATCCCTGAGACAAGACACAGTGTCCATATACCGCTTGACAAGGTCAGGACGCCTTTCATCGCAAAGAAGAATGTGTTTTCGGTTGTGCTGAACGGATGCTAAGAGATTCCTGATTATCTGATAGTTGTCGTAATCGTTGCCCTTGCGTGGTAGCGCATCAATGTGAAAGGCCTCTTTCAGCCCGGCATAGTTTTCGACTACAGAGGGCCGCTTCTTAGTGAAATCGGTTTCAGTGAGTTTTGCCTCGCACAAGGAATCAGTCAGGCTCAGATCGATTTCTGTTGTATCTGCTTCACCGCTACAGAGTTGGATCGCACCAGGAAACCCAAAAGAAACGAACTCAAGGTCAGATCCGATGACTTTTTTGACCCCACTCCATTTCCTAATCAACGGATGACAGAATATGTTCATCAGGAGGGCATCGCTACTATTGGATGACTGCATCTCTTTTACGCCATGAACGTTGGGGTGCGATTTCAGTGTCCGCGATTCCCATTCTGCGTGTTTAGATATGTTCTCGTAGGAGTCAGGATGAAAACTGTCTGCGATATTGGAGAAGATGATGGCGGAGGAGTGCGAATCATCTACGGTCAGACATCTTCGTGTGGCAAAGGCCAACGAGGATCGTCTTAGTTCCTGTTTCAGCACGTTTGAGTTCATTTATTTGTGTGCCAACAATGTTTATCCAGTCTGGCTATCCCCCCGAAAATCCGAGGAGACTCAGTATATCACCCCACGACCGGTTCCGTATAAACGATTCATACACAGGGCAGGGCAATCGCACTAACCCGGATATTTCACCATCCCTATTGACAAAGGCCAATTCCGTGGTGTGGCCAATGGCGACCGTGGCAATCTACTTTCCGCCCCACGAGCGTAGCGCATGTGTGTCCGAAGTCGCAATCCTAGCCGGAAGCCTTACAACGGCCGAAGTAGATTACTTCGTCGTGCCTCCTCGCAATGACGAGTTGGGAGACGTTTGCCGGTCCCGTCTTTGAAGGGGATGTTAGCGACGTTCGATACGGCCCGTATGCATTCCCACGGAGGACCGTGGGAACGAGAGAGATGTAGTCTGTCTTTGAGTCTTCGTGTCGCCCTATCCCCTGCGGGGAAAGAACTGAGGGGGGCGTTGACCGGGGGAATCGCTTGGCTCATCCCCCGGCTACAACCCGTGGCCCCTTCGGGGCAGAATCTCATGTACGTCATTGGTGCGGAAATCTGACCGAGTTTCGTAGCGAGACGGACCATCTAGGGACAGGTTAGCGGCTTCTGAATAGTCCAA
>CAYNZS010000061.1:0-17287 GCA_964401695.1 uncultured Nitrospirales bacterium | reverse complement strand
CATGGACACGGTTATCGGGCGCATGGTGGACAAGACCGTTGAATTGGGTATCGCGAAACGCACGCTGATTCTGGTGACCGGGGACAACGGCACCTTTCGGGCGATTAAGTCCAATATGGGCGACAAGGTGATCGTGGGCGGGAAGGGAAAAACTACGGATGCGGGCACGCATGTCGCGCTGATTGGCTATCAGCCGGGGACGGTCCCGGCAGGGACAGTCTCGAAGACCCTCGTCGAGTTCGCCGACTTCACGCCGACCCTGGCCGAAGCCGCCGGCGCCAAGTGCTTGTCGCCAACCGACGGCCGGAGTTTCCTGCCGCAACTGAAGGGCGAGACAGGCGATCCGAGAGAAACCATTTTCATCTACTACTGCCCCAATCCAGAGAAGAGCAAGCCCCTGCGGTTCGTCCGCAACCAACGCTGGAAGTTGTACGGCGACAACCAGCTCTACGACGTAGAAAATGACGTGCTCGAGAAGAACCCGGTACGTAGCCCGGAAACCAACGCCATCCGAAAAGAACTGCAAGCGGCCATGGATAGAATGCCATCGGAAGGGCAGACGCTATTGAAATTCGATTGAGTTGCGGAGCGGCCCGCGGGACGCTTCGTACGCGACCGGTCGACATTTATACGTACAAGGAAATCCTAGATGAAGAACAGTAAGGAGAGCTCCAAGATGCAAACGCTACTTGTCCCATCGAGAGGGTCGCGATTCTCGACCGCCCTGGTGCTGATACTGCTGGCAGCCGGAGTCGTCGGCGCCGCTGAAGACGCGCGATTCCCGAATGTCGTCATGCTGCTCGCCGACGATCTGGGCTACAAAGACATCGGCTGCGACGGCGGCCCGGTGAAGACACCGGTACTCGACGGCCTCGCTGCCAACGGGGTGCGTTTCACCGACTTCTATTCGGCAGCCCCTGTCTGCTCGCCTGCGCGCGCGTCTCTGCTGACGGGACGCCAGCACATCCGCGCAGGCATCTACGGTGTATTGGTCTTCAGCGACGCGCGAATGCATTTGCTCGAGCGCGAAGTCACGCTGGCTGAGCTTCTAAAGGAGCACGGTTATTCGACAGGGCATTTCGGCAAGTGGCATCTCGGTTCGCCAAATAAACTGCAAAAGGACAAACCGTCGCCGCTGGAGCATGGTTTTGATTACTGGTTTGGCATGGAAAGCGGGGCCAGCCCGAGCCACAAGAACCCCACGAACTTCCTTCGCAATGGCCAGGCGGTTGGACCGATCGAGGGGTATTCCGCCCAAATCGTCGTCGACGACGCGATTTCGTGGTTGGATCGGAAGCGGGATCCCGACACCCCCTTCTTTTTGAATGTCTGGTTTCACGAACCCCACGACCCGATCGCGGCGCCGGATGACGTCGTGTCCGAGTACGGCGAGTTGGACGATCAGGCCGCCATCTACTCTGCCACGATCGACAACACCGACCGCGCCATCGCTCGCTTGCTCGAGAAGCTGAAGGAAGTCGATGCGCCCGAGAACACTTTGATCATCTATTCATCCGACAACGGCAGCTATCGAGCCGATCGGGTTGGCAACCTACGTGGCGTAAAGGGCTCCAACTATGAAGGTGGCATTCGGGTTCCGGGGATCGTGTCTTGGCCTGGTACCGTTGCGAAAGGCCGGATCGAGCGCGAACCGGCCGGATTAGTCGATGTGTTGCCGACGGTCTGCGGCCTGCTCGGAATCGACAGACCCAAGGGCGTACACCTCGATGGCTCCGATATCTCCCCCTTGCTGACGAAGCGTGCCGGCGAGTTCACCCGGCACCAGCCGCTCTTCTGGCATATGCCAACGTCAAATCCAGCCTTGGCAATCCGCGACGGCAATTACTCGATGCTTGCGTATCGCGATTACGAGCTTCCGAGGGACAACGAGGCGATCGCACAGGCAGTCAGGGATATCGAAGAGTACATGCGCAATACGGAGAACCCGGAACTTCCGGGCAAGATCGTTCAGAGAGAATTATGGAAAAGACAGTTTATGGACCCAGAGGCCGAGAGGCTTCGCTGGAAGTTTCTCCGTTTGGGCATATTTCAGGAATCGGCGATCCCCGCGATCAAGGCGGGCGGCTACGAGCGCTTCGAACTCTATGACCTGTCAACCGATCCAGGGCAACAGACAGATCTGTCGGCCAAACTTCCCGAAGTTGCCGCCAGGCTCGAGAAGAAGATGCTCGAAATCAATGCGAGTGTCTTGGCCGATGGACCCGATTGGAAATAACGCGACACCAAAACAAGGACCTCTCGCCTGGCCACAAGTTGCTTCCGGTTTCAACCCAGTTTTCGAGACGAAGACAGGCTAGAAGATTTACCCGGGCAGCCAGCGGAAGCGGTTGGGCAATCTGCCGCGCAACCTACGAATGGAAAGGGCTAAACAATGCCGCAGCGTAAATGGACACAACGAATACGGACCCTATGGTTGGGATTGGCTGTATGCTTGCTAGTGGCCCATTCGGTCGCTCAGGCCGGCGGCGAGAGCCCAGAGGATGGACAAGCGCCCCAGGGCATCCGCGACAGTTCTACCGATCAGGTCAATGCGGAGAGCGCGAAGAGCGTAGAGGGTCCCCGGGATTTCCTGCATGCTAGCAAGGAGGACGTGGACCATTGGCGTGAACTGAAATTTGGCCTGTTCATTCACTGGGGTCCGATCAGCCTGATCGGAGAGCCTATCGGCTGGTCGCGCGGCGGCGAGCGGCGGGGCTGGCGCGGAAGCGGGCATATTCCCGTCGAGATTTACGACAATCTCTACAAACGCTTCGACCCGGTCTTCTTCGATGCGGACGAGTGGGTTCAGATGGCCAAGGACGCAGGTATGAAGTACATGGTGTTTACGAGCAAGCATCATGACGGCTTCTCGATGTTCGACAGTCAGCTCACCGAATATAAGATTACCAATACGCTGTTCAAGCGCGATGTGCTTAAGGAATTGGCGGATGCCTGCCACAAGGGTGGGCTGAAGTTAGGGGTCTATTATTCGCTGCCTGACTGGTATCATCCGGATTACCGCACGGAGAACCATGAGCGTTTCCTCGAGTTCATGCATGGGCAGGTTCGGGAGATCTGTACGAACTACGGCACGATTGACATCATGTGGTGGGATGGCCTTGGTGGCACGGCAGAGGACTGGGGTTCGGTGGAACTGTTCAAGATGATCCGGGAGCTTCAGCCTAACGTTATTATCAATAACCGGGGGGGCTTGGGCGGAGACCACGGCAGCGTGGAGCAGCGAGCCGGCTTGGGCCAGTTCGGGCGCCCCTGGGAGGCCAATATGACGCTGTGTACGCGGTGGGCCTGGATACCGCACGACGAAATGAAACCCCTTAAGAAGTGTATCCAGACTCTGGTGAAGGTTGTCGGGGGTGACGGGAACTTCTTGTTCGATGTTGGGCCTATGTCGGACGGGCGAATCGAGAAAAGACAGATCGCACGGCTTCGAGAAATGGGAGATTGGCTGGAGAGCTATGGCGAGAGTGTCTACGATACGCGTGGGGGGCCATTCGAACCGGGCAACTGGGGCTCAAGCACACGCAAGGGCAATACAATTTATCTTCACGTTCTGAATTGGCCGGAGGAGGCTATTGCGCTGCCGCTTATCCCGAACAAGATCGTCGCAAGTTCTGTTATGACGGGCGGAACCGTCCGCCTCGAACAGACGGCGGACGCGATCGAAGTCTCTGTGGCAAAGGCCGATCGCAGGGAGCTGGATACGATCGTCGTGCTGGAACTTGACAGTCCCGCGAGCGAAATCAGTGTCCGGCCGCTGCTGTCCAGTCCGCTCACGGTAGGGAAAGAAATGAAGGCTTCGAACACCTACGACAATCCGAAGCCGCCTCACAACGACCCGAAGCTGGCGGTGGATGACGATCCAGAGACGCGATGGGCGGCCGAATCGGGCGTAACGCAGGCCTGGCTCCAAGTGGACATGGAAGAACCAACCACCTTTAACCGTACGAAAATCCGCGAAGAATACGACCGTATCCATGGATTTGAACTGCAATACAAGGACGGCGGCCAATGGAAGACATTCGCGCAGGGCACGACAATCGGTTCGGATTATTCGACACAATTTGAACCGGTGACCGCCCGCTATATCCGGCTGAACATCCTCGAAGCCACCGATGGCCCAACCATTGGGGAGTTTCAGCTCTTTGCGCCAAGGAAGTAGGGCGGATACGGCAGGGACGCGCGGCGTACAACGGGTAATCGCCTGACGCAAATCCTAAGGACAGAGTGAATACAATCGAGAGAGGCATTGTCGAAGACACAATGGACAGGACGAAGGTATGACTGACATGAAACCAAACGTTTTGGTCGCGCTGGGATTTCTCGCGATGTTTTCCTCAATGGCAACGGCTCAGGACGCCGAGGAGATCCTTGACGCTTCCGGCGTCCAGGGAGGGTTGGTTGTCGTGCTCGGCTGCGATAGCCCCGCGCTGCTGGCGAAGTTGCGGGCAGGCGATTCCTACCTCATCCACGCCTTAGACAGCGACCCTGGAAAGGTCGCAGCTGCAAGAACCTACCTGGCGGAAAGGGGGCTCTACGGCTCCGTCACCGCGGCCCGATGGGATGGGAAGCAACTGCCCTACGCGGACAGCCTCGTCAACCTGCTCGTCATGACCGGTAGTACCCGGATCTCCGCCGAGGAGTTGACAAGAGCGCTTTCGCCCACAGGCGTCGTGGCCGACATCCGCGGCTCGAAGATCGAGGTCGTACCGAAGGACTGGCCCGCGGAACTGGACGAGTGGACCCACTACCTCTACGACGCCTCGAACAACGCCGTATCGAATGACACGGTCGTCGCCCCACCCCAAGGACTGCGTTGGACAGTCGGCCCCAAGTACGCCAGAAGCCACGAGCACTTCAACGGTATCAGCGCAATGGTCACGGCGGGCGGGCGGGTCTTCTACATCATCGACGAAGGGCCCATCAGTTCGGTCTTCCTGCCACCCCAATGGAAGCTGGTAGCCCGAGACGCTTTCAGCGGCGTCCTGTTGTGGAAACGCCCCATTGCCAACTGGGAATCCCACCTTCGCGGTTTCCGCAGCGGACCGCCCGAGATCGCGCGGCGCATCGTGGCAACCGACGACCGGGTCTACGTTTCCATCGATTACGGGCAGCCGGTCACCGTCCTCGATGCCCCGACCGGAAAGCAGATCACAACCCTTGCCGACACCGGCGGCGCGCGCGAGTTGCTCCTCACTGGCGGCGTACTCTACGCGCTCACCGACGACATGACCACCGCCCAACACGAGGAGCGGAAAGAACGAATCAACGAAACCTCCCAAGCGCTGGAATACTGGTATACATTCCCGCGCGATCCGCTCCCCATGTACGGCGCACAGCGGATAGCCGCGATAAAGATCGAAACGGGCGAACTGCTATGGGACAAGGAGTTCGAGATCCCCGGCGAGGTCATGCCGGCGACCATGGCGGTCGACGACGGAAGGCTCTGCATTCAGACCGCTTCGCGGGTGGCCTGTTTCGACGCTCTTGTCGGCAAAGAGCAATGGAGCAGACCGCGCCCGCTTGCAACGAGCCGCTTCTCATGGTCGGCGCCCACCCTAGTCATCCACGACGGCGTCGTGCTAACCGTCGACCGCGACCCAGAGGCCAATGAAGGCGTTCCCCCAACGGCAGAGGGCAGCGCGTGGCTCATCGTCAGCGGCGGATCGGAGAAGAGGCAGGCCGCGGAGATGGCCGCATTTTCTCTCGATGATGGGAAAGAGCTCTGGCGCGCGCCCAGTTTCGAGAATTACAACTCCCCGCAGGACATCTTCGTAATCGACGGCGTGGTATGGGTCGGCGAACTGCGTCGCGGCGATGACGCCGGCTTCACAAAGGGACGCGACCTCAAGACCGGCAAAGTAATCGCGACGCTCCCCCCCCAAAAGGCCGGAGGCCACCATCGCTGCTACCGGAACAAGGCGACCGTCCGGTGGATGCTGCTCGGACGAAGCGGTCTCAACTTCCTCGATCCCAGCAACGGGGACTACCAATTGAACGGGTGGGCGCGCGGAACCTGCCAATACGGCATCATGCCCGCCAACGGCCTCGTCTACGTGCCCCAGCATTCCTGCGGATGCAGCCCGGAAGACCTGCTCACTGGATTCAATGCCCTCTCTTCGCGGTCCTCGGCCGGAAAAGGTACGGAGCCACTGGAAAAAGGCCCGGCCTACAACAACATCCCGAATCTCAACTCCAACTCCTCGCAGACCGAATGGCCCACCTACCGCCGAGACGCCCAACGAAGCGGCTACCAGGACCTGGGCGCCCCAGGCAAACCCGGCGTTGCATGGACAGAAAAGCTCTCGCCGCCCATCACCGCGCCAGTCGCGGCGGACGGCATAGTCGTTGTCGCCGAGACGGATACCCATACCGTACATGCCCTGTCGGCTTTGGACGGCAAGCAGGCCTGGACGTTTGTTGCCGATGGCCGGATCGATTCGCCGCCTACCCTATTTGGCGGCCTTTGCCTGTTCGGGACACGAAACGGATTTGTCTACTGCCTGCGCGCATCCAACGGCGAACTGGTCTGGCGATTCCGCGCCGCGACCAGGGATCGGCGCATCTTCGCCTACGAACAGCTCGAGTCGCCATGGCCCGTGAGCGGGTCCGTGCTCGTCGATGACAAACTCTCGGGCGGCGTGCCCACCGCCTACTTCGCCGCCGGCCGGTCCGGCAACCTGGACGGCGGAATCCATCTCTACGCGCTTGAGGTGAAGACCGGCAAACTGCTCCACACCACCGATGTGAACATGGCCGCCGGAGCCAATAGAGACGGCCTAATCCGCGCGAGGGTGTTGCCGGATATTCTCTCGGCACAGAAAGGCGCAGTTTGGATGCGCGGCCTGGGCGTTGACAAGAACCTGTCCCCAGTCCAAGGGAAGCCCCATCTCTACGCCCCGCGCGGTTTCCTCGACGACACGTGGTGGCACCGCACCTACTGGGTCTACGACAAGGCCGTAGGAGGAGGTTATATGAACTGGGCGAAAACAGGCACGGAGTCCCCTTCCGGACGGTTACTCGTCTCCGATGGCGGAAACCTCATCTACGGCTATGGCCGCCTCGGCAATCGCCGTAGCGACATCAACCATCCGGAAGCAGGACATGTTCTGCCAGACCCCACCGGCCGCTACATGCTATTCGCGGAGGCGCTGGAACCCAAACCCACGGCGGCAAGATGGCCGGACACGACACGCGATGTCATCTGGGGAGCCCGGCTGCCCTTCGTGGCGAAAGCGATCGTGCTGACCCGCGATTCCTTACTGGTCGCGGGCGGGGCTTCACTCACCGAGAGCGCCGAAAGCCACAGCCCCGGCGCCTTCTGGGTCGCGTCCCGCGAAGACGGGTCAAAAATGGCCGAATGCACACTTCCCGCGCCACCCGTGCTGGACGGCATGGCCCTGACCGGCGCGGGAGTCTTCGTCTCCGCGGTAGACGGGACCGTAGCCTGTCTGCAAACAAACAAAGGATGATGGGAACCGTTTAACCTGCATCGCGCCTCTGCCGGTTCCACAGGGACGCGCGCCTCGCAACCCACTGTTGTTCAACGCCCGAAGTTGTGATGCCCCGACGCATGTGATATCTTCTCGCTTTGGTCGCCTCCGCTAGCCCGTTCGAGAGGCACAACGCTGGGCTGCAAAGGGTGAATGGCGAGGTCTCGCGGTCCATCCGGCAAATCGACCACAACCATCCTTTCGTTCCCCGACTGCCGCGCCAAAGCGAACCGTCAAGACAGAAAATATGGCCGTTCTCCGGAGTTTAGGCATAGTGAAAGTTCCCTTTCTCGATCTAAAAGCGCAGCTCGGCCCGCTTGAAGCCGACATCAAGGCTGCTGTCATCGAAGTCGTCAACTCGACCCGGTACATCATGGGCCCCAAAGTCGAAGAGTTCGAGGCCCGCATCGCCGAATACGTCGGCGCGAAACATGGAATAGGGGTCTCTTCGGGCACCGACGCTCTGCTCGCGTCCCTTATGGCCCTCGATGTCGGACCCGGCGACCTCGCGATCACGACGCCCTACTCGTTCTTTGCGACGGCCGGCGCGGTGGCGCGCCTGAACGCAACGCCCGTCTTCATCGACATCGACCCGGCCACCTATAACTTGAGCCCCGGCGCGCTTCGGGAGTGGCTTGAGAGCAATCCCGAAAAGCGGGCGAAGGTCAAGGTGATTATACCCGTCCACCTCTACGGCCAGGCCGCCGACATGGATCCCATCCTCGATGTAGCGCGCGAGTACGGCATCCCTGTCGTAGAAGATGCGGCTCAGGCAATCGGCACGCGCTACCCCTCGAAAGAGGGGCAGAAGAAGGCGGGAAGCATGGGCGCATTCGGCTGTTTCTCCTTCTATCCCACCAAGAACCTGAACGGCATGGGCGACGGCGGCATGGTGGTGACCAGCGATGACGGTGCCGCGGAGCGTCTCCGAATGCTCCGCAACCACGGCTCGAAGACGAGATATCTGCACGCGCTGGTCGGCGGCAATTTTCGCCTCGACCCGATTCAGGCCGCCGTGCTGCTCGTCAAGCTCGAGCACCTCGACGCCTGGAATAGTAAGCGGCAGGACAACGCCGCGCGCTACGACGAACACCTGGAGGCTGCCGGGGTACAAACCCCCACCGTGGCGTACGCGCGTGAAAGCCACACCTACCATCAATATGTAATCCGCGTACCGGAGCGGCGCGACGAACTTCGGCGCTACCTCGCGGAGAGTGACATCGCCTCGGAAATCTACTACCCGGTTTCGTTTCATGAGCAGGAGTGTTTCAGCGGCTTAGGATACCGGCGGGGCGATTTCCCGAACAGCGAAGCCGCGGCGGATCACACGCTGGCGCTGCCTGTCCATCCGGAACTCACGCGCGAAATGCAAGACTACGTGATTGCGAAGATTGAGGAGTTCTACAGGTAGGTCGATAGGCGTCGTCTCCAACGGGCCGCTATGGATATCCGGGCCAGATATCTGGGTTGGGAAGGAATCTGAACATGAGAAGCAACAAGGCACGTTGCGCGTTGCGAACAACGGCATCTTCGTCTATTGGGCTGTCGTTCCTGGCTGTTGCGTTGCTGGTTCTGTCGCCCGGCTGGGCCGCAGGAGAGGAGAAGTTGAACGTGCCACCAGACGGCTTTACGGCGCTGTTTAACGGAAAGGACTTCACCGGCTGGCAACTATCTCCTCTGGCAGAAGAAGCCTGGTCCATCGAGGATGGGGTGCTCAAGTCCCATGGGGGCTTCAAAGATTATTCCTCAACTCTGATAACCGACGAGAAAAAGAAATACCGCGATTTTGTACTGCTGGCCGATTACCGGGAGCCGACCATGTCCGTTAGCGGGATACATTTCAGGGGGCTTCCCGACAAAGGGGATCAGGTTAACATTTGTTCCCTGGGCTGGATGGGGCACCCGATTAGATTCCATTTTCTTCCGGCGGACTCCAAAGTGACAAAGGAGCAATATCCCCAGGTCAAGACCATCAGCCCCAAGATCGGGGCCTGGCATACCATGAAGCTGACGCTGATCGGCAAGACCTTGTCCGTCGAAGTCGATGGCGAGGTCATTCTCGATGAATTCGAGTATCCGGAGGGGATGTTGCCCGCGGAGCCTGGCCCGATCAGTTTACAGAAGCATCGAAGAACAGACATGAACGGCACGATAAGCGACTGCCCGATCGAGTTCCGCAACCTCTTCATCAAAGAGATCGAACTCTCAAAATATTGAATCCCGGTGGAGCGCAAAGCGCGCAGCCGCCGGGATCCATTCGAGTTTCTTTACAGTCCGTGTATCGTCCTGTCTATGATGGTGTCCTGAAGCGATTTGCCAAGCTGGGTAAAGAAGGCGCTGTAGCCGGCTACCTTTACCGTCAGGTCCTGGTATTCGTCCGGATTCGCCTGGGCAGACTCCAGTGTCTCCGCGGAAACCACGTTAACCTGCATGTGATATATCTTCTGATCGATAAATGTCCTGACCAGGGCGGCGAGCCTTTCCACATTTCCGTCCGCGAAAATGGCCGGGTCTAAACGCATATTGAGCGTCATGCCTGCGAGTATCTCGACGTTGTCGAGCTTGCCCACGGAATTCAGAACGGCCGTCGGGCCCTCTGTGTCCTTGCCGTTGCTGGGCGAGATAGCGTCCGCCAGCGGCTTCCCAGCCGGCCTTCCCGAAGGAAGCGCTCCCACAATACGGCCGGCCGGCACATACGCCGACATCGGAGATGCCCCAGGGCAACCAGAGCCGCCACGCAAATTCTTCAGCTTTGTAAACTCGGCTATCCACTCATGCAGCACCCACGCCACTTGCTCGTCGGGAACATCATCGTCATTGCCAAATTTAGGCGCCTTCACCAGCATCTGGTGCAGTTCCTCGTAGCCTTCAAAATTGCTGTCCAGGGCATCGCACAACTGACCCATGGTGATGCTCTTGTCCTCAAAAACGAGCTTCTTGATGGCAGTCAGAGAGTCGCCGGTGTCACTCGATCCGAGCTCTGCTCCGCCTATGTTGAAGTTATAGTGAGCGCCGCCTTCTTCCCTGCATATCCCATTTTCAATACAGTCGTCGATGAGCGCCGACTCCAAGAGCGTTGGAGCCAAATCGATAATGCTCTGTTCGTTTATAGTGCCGGCTATCTGAATGTTCTCACGCATCCAGGCAAGTTGTTTGCGATACGCCCGCTGCATTTCTTCAAAGGATTCGAACTGCCTGGGATCGCCTGTCTCTATTCCGATCTTATGGCCATCGGAGCGCCGGACGCCATTGTTCAGAACCAATTCCAAGACCAAGGCAAGGTTAGGCTGGTCAAAGAAAAGATACCCGCTATCCTTGCCGGGTACTCCGACCTCGCTACACCCGATCGGGGAGCCGTTTCTGGCATCCTCCAGGGTTATTGTCGGGCCGCCCTTGCTACCCCGGGCAAGCGCCTGAAGTATGGAGACATCGTTATTGATAAACTGTGGATGGCCGGCCCCGAGCGCGCAAAGCTCGCACGACTTAATCAGAAACTTGTCCGGCATCTTATTGTGAACCTGCACGCTAAACGAGGGGTGCCGCAATCTCGTGTGCATCATCCCCTCAATGAGAATGTAGGAAAGAGCGTTGGTGGCGTCCTTTCCATCCGCCTTAACGCCGCCCACCGTCAGAGCGGTAATGTTATGCGTGTGGTTCAACTTGATCAGATAACAATCAATTAGCTCCTGTACCTCTTCTTGCGTCGTCCGCCCTTCTTTGATGTCATCTGCATAGTAGGGATACAGGTACTGATCCACCCGGCCCACACTTTGAGCGCCGGTATAGTTCGTCTCCCACAGCGTCAGCAGCCAGGCAAAGTAAGTCGACTGCAAAGCTTCGCGGAATGTCCTTGCCGGGTTCGCGGGCACCCAATCGCATACTTCGGCTATCTCCAGCAATTCTGCCTTTCGCCCGGAATCCGGCTCCGTGCCGGCCAGTTCCCGGGCCCTGGCGGCGTACCTCAACCCGAATTCGGCGATCGCTTGCATCGTCATAGCCACGCCCTCAAGGAAGGGGACCTTGGCAAGATCCTCGGGGTCGGTCACGTCAATTCTTGTCAGCCTCTCCTCTGCGTCCTTCTTTATTCCGAGAAACCCTTTATCAAGCACTTTCTCATAGCTAACGATATTGTGGCCGTAGTGGTGGCCGTTGACCAGCAGGGGCGTCATCGTTGGGTTCGGCGGATAGGCTTCCGGCTCTACGAAGAGGCGCTCCTTGAGCTCGGGCGGGACCTGCTGGTAGTTCCGGCCCCGCATGGTGTTCTCCCACTTCCCCTCCCCCTTCCAATAGGGAATGAGCTCCTCCAGCATCTCCGTCTGTTCCTCATCGCTGAGGGACATCAAGTCGGGTTTGTCCAAGCCCGCCTCGGTGTACAGGCTCGTGCTTCCACCCCTCTTGAGATTTCTCTCTACGCCGGGGCCGGGCCCAACATGGAGAACCTGTGGTCCAGCGTGGGGATAACAGACAAGAAGCTCATCGGCATAGATATCGATGGGCATCTCCCTCACAATCGCGGAGAGAGCTTTCGCCCTTCGGGTAACCATTGGTTCCCCTTCGGTCTCCTTCATTACCCTGGTTTCGATGCGCGCCCGGTCGATAGAGGCGGTGGCTCTGAGGCTCAAGTAAGATGCCCTCAGTCTCTCGACTCTTGCTGTCGGCGCTGCCGTTAAGAACTTTTTCAATATATGCGGTTCTTTGTTTTCGCGTTTGTCCAACACCACTGCCATGATGGTTCTCCCTTAGTGCCTATCCAACGCCCCAAGCCACCTTTTATTCGCTCAGAATTCATACCTGAATTTCGTGCCGCCACGCACCCAAAACACAATGCTAGATTGGGTTTCACTGCTGTCCTAAATAGAACCTTCAACCGTCTTTGCGAGGGAGCGACAGCGACTGCGGCAATCTTCTCCGGTCGCCAAAGCCGCTTGCCTTCTGTCAGGCGTGACGAGTTGTTGGCAGTAGATTGCTTCGTCGTTCCTCCTCGTAAAGACGGTGGGGTTGAGGTCTCAATCAAAACAAAAACGCTTTTGTCCAATGCTGCTAACCCTAACCGCAATTTCCTTAGAGCGGTTTAGGACAACAGTGATTGGGTTTGAAAGCATTATTCATACATCAACGCGGGGCGATTCAGTATGCGCCCTTCGTTGCGTAGCAATCAAAATTGAAGCGTGCGCGATTGCCGGAGCAGGGGCTTCGCGGAGCCACTCTGCGAGGCCCTCTGCCAGACGAGCGATCCAAAGATGACGCCACCGGCAAAAGTCGGCAATCTCGATAAAAAGCGCCACATCGTCATTCTGGACAAAGTAAAGAATCTCTTCTCCGCCAGCGACCTGCGCACGGAAGAGATCCTTCGCATTCGCTCAGGATGACAGCCCTGGCGACTTTTGCCGGTGGCGTCAAAGATTCCAAAAACCCCACAAAAACGACAACTCGGCGAGAACTCAGAAAAACAGGAGTGTGTCATGGCGCTGTCTTCAGTGTCAGCTACCCACATCCCGACCCTCCCTGATAACCCCTATCTCAAGAAGAATATTCCCATTCGCTCAAAAAAGATGGAACTCAACAGAATCCTCGCCGGGGAGGAGCCCGCGTCTACCTCTCTACTTAGCCGCAAGGCTCGCGCAAACCAATTCGTCGTCGTTTCGTATGAAGACATGCCTGTTGGCGAAAGCGGGATGAGACCATGCGACGCCTTTGTCTCGGCTGGGCTGTTGGCCTTTGGTGCGCTCAATCAGTTTCGTGCGGCTGATTTCATCAAAGCCCCGCGGCGAGAGCTTGCTGATTATCAACTCGCCCATCTCGTTGAAGATCCAGACCCGATCGCCGTTCGGAACCATGTGGATGGTGCCCCAACGCGCCTTCGGCACAACAGTCAAATCTTCCCAGACGCGGTCGCCCGTGGCGGCCTCCAGACACCGCATCTCGCCGTAGCTGTCCATGCCGTAGACATACTCGCCCTGAATCAACGGCGTGCCGATTGTGGAGTGGATGGCGTCAGTCTTCTTCTCATTGATACCGTGACGACGCCAGATCTTCTCGATAGACAATGCGTCCTCGCCAAGCCGAAGCATGTAAGCCCCATCGAAAAGCGACGTGAGAAGAAGTCGATTGCTATCGACCGACGGAGTAGCGATACTGATGATCGTCTGTCTCGCCGGAGTCGGATACTTCCAATAGACCTCGCCCGTGCGTGGGTCGAGGCCGACCGCATTCTCGCCAGTCCAGCAAAGCAATACGCGTTGGCCAGCCTGTTCGATGACGATAGGCGAGGAGTACGAGGCCATATCGTCCAACGCGCGCCAACGCTCCTCGCCCGTGCGCCTGTCGAGCGCGACGAGGCACGCGCCGGGCTTCGCCCCAAGTTGAACGATCAGGAGATCGCCTTCCACCAGCGGCGCAGAAGTGATTCCCCAGATAGGCATCGCGATATCGTAATCAACACCCGGACCCTTCTTCCACCGCAGTTCACCCGAGACCGCGTCCAAACAGCGCAGATGCCCCATCGTGCCCAGGACATAGGCAAGCCCGTCGGCTGTCGTCACCGATGCCCGCGGACCGTCCGGAAACGCGACGCCGGTGTATTCGCATTCGTACGAGTGGGTCCAGATGCTGGCGCCCGTGGCTGCATCGAAACACAGAACACGTTCGGCCCCAGCCGGTTCCTCGACCCGGTCGGTAACGTAGACACGCCCCCCTGCAACAGTGGGCCCGCTATAACCGTTAGAGATCTTGGCCCGCCACACGTAGTCCAGTTGCGGTCCGGAGAAATTTTCGATAATACCTGTCTCACGCCACACGCCGTCCCGGTTCGGTCCGCGCCACTGCGGCCAATCGTCCGCCCGCGCCCACTGCGAAGGCAACGCCAGAGCCAGAACCATACAGCCCGTACACCAACAGATGATCGACTTGATTCGCGAATGACTCATGAAATGCTCCCAGACGAGATTGCCCTCATGGACCCACCGGCGGCCACGGCCGATAGAGATTTCGCCAGCATAAACCAGGCAATCCGCGCAGTCAAACCATCGCTCGACGGTAGGACTGCTGCGTCAGGATATTGGCGCAGCAGTCCTACCGTCGAGCGAAGCGTTTTCCGCTGAGTTGGCGGACCAGACCCTTCAGTTCGAGGAGAGTAAGCGAGCTGAGGGCCTCTGAGACGGATATGCGGCAGGCGGCGGCGATTTCGTCCACATGGGATCCGTCAGGCGAGAGTACAGAGAGCATGTCGCCTTCGATTCCCTTAAGTGGCGCGGCGAGAGGCGCTGAGGATGTGGGGGTCGGCGCAACTGAACCTTCCGTCCGCGCACGCGCCGCATGGGCTGGCGTCCGGACTGGCTCGCTCGGGGGAGCGATTCGCGTTTGCTTCGCTACGGTGCGTTCGTTGCCGACCGGCGCGTACGCGCTGGACGGTGTCGAAGGAGCTGCAACCGGCGGCTGTTCCAAAAGATTCAGCTCCAACAGAATGTCTTCGACGGTCTCGACAAGCTTGGCGCCTTCCCGGATGAGCGCGTGGGGACCTTCGCTGTTTCGCTGTCCCACTTCGCCCGGTATGGCGAAGACTTCGCGGCCCTGTTCGAGGGCTTGGTGCGCCGTAATCAGGGCGCCGCTCCGCATGGGCGCCTGAACGATGAGCGTGCCCATGGTCATCCCGCTGATAATCCGATTACGATAGGGGAAGTGACCTTTCGACACCTTCGTGCCCATGGGGAACTGCGACAGGACACACCCCTGGCGCGCGATGGCCTCCATGAGATCGGCGTTCCGCTGAGGGTACACGGTGTCCACGCCGCACCCGAGCACGGCTATCGTGCGGCCGCCCGCTTCCAACGCGCCACGGTGCGCCGCCGAATCGACGCCAAGCGCCATGCCGCTCACGACCGTGATACCCCGCGCCGCGAGTTCGCGGCCAAACTTCTCCGCCATGCGGATCCCGTAGGGCGTCGCTTTGCGCGTCCCCACGATCGCCACCGAACGCTCATCGGTATCGAGCAAGCGTCCCCGCGTGAACAGAATCAGCGGAGGATCGTAAATCTCGGCAAGGCGCATGGGATACAGCCCGTCGTTCATGGTGATCAGTTCCGCGCCGTACTCTTCCATCTGGCGCGCCTGCCCGTCGACATCCGCTGCCTCCGAATAGTTGGCGATGCGCTCGGACAGCTTCGGGCCGACCACCTCGCGCAACGCGCCCATGCTCGCGCGGAGGACCTGGCCCGGCGTCCGAAAGCGCGCCAGCAATCGGATGAAATGAACCGTCCCCACGCCAGGCACGAGCGTCAGCGCCAACCAATCTCGTTGCTCTTCGGTTAGTTTCATGGTTCCCAAATCGTCAAGATCGTTCAAAGGTTGCGCACTCCATCATGAAGGAAGCACGAAACAACCGCACCTGTCATTGTGAGGGAGCGCAAGCGACCGCGGCAATCTCGTTTTCGCGAATTCATCGAGTTCAAGAGATTGCCGCGACGGCGGGACCCCTTCGTAATGACAGGGATTGGGCATTATTACTGTAAAGAGCAGTCACACTTTGGTTGCGGCCACGCCGCTCTGAGATTACTATAGCAGCCTCTCAATCTGTGCGCACATTTCACGACGCGGTTTCTCCGGCGGACGGAGGAGCTCCACACACCATTTCGAGCGAATGGCCTTGAGGCCCCCCACGGGGCCAGTATAGAATCATCAATCCAGTTCTGAAAGACGCTGGAAGCAAGCGAAGATTCCCCATGGAAATTTAGGTCATGCGCTGTTCCGCTCTATTTCGACGGGTGAATGCCCTTAACCCGTGGACCGGCGGCCGGCTCTTTACACGGAACCTGGCGCTCAAGTGTGGCGACTTGCCGCCAGACGGGACATACAAGACGTCTTTCGGGTTCGATATAGAGCTCGTCATGGATAATTATATCGATATATCCGTATATTTTGAGGCCTACGAACATCTCATCTGCCGCCTCATTCGGAATAATCTTTCCCGAGACGGGGTATTCATAGATATTGGGGCAAACATTGGCTACATCAGCATGCTCGCAAGCCGGTCGGGCGGGTCGGTCCTCGCATTCGAACCACACCCAATATTGTATAAGAGGCTCCTGCGAAACATCGACATCAATTCGCTCGCGAACATTAACGCGCACAACTTCGCGTTATCCGACGAGGCCGGGGAAGCCGAGTTATACAGCCCGCGCGATGGGCATCATGGAGGCACCTCGTTGCAGAATCAGGGGTGGGAGGACGACGCCGATGCGTTTACGGTGCCCACGAAGAGGCTGGACGATGTGTTGCCGGAAAGTGTGCGTAGCGTTGAGTTCATGAAGATCGACGTGGAGGGCGCGGAGTTGCTCGCGATAAAGGGAGCCGAGAAGACCATAGCCAAATTCCGTCCGACGATTCTCTGTGAATACCAAAGAAGTACGGCGGCGCGTTTTGGCTACGACCCAATCGAAATCCCAGTCAAGATTCTAGCACTTTGCCCCGACTACAAGATCAACCTCATTCCGAACAACCGTACCGTGCGTACTGTTTCTCTTGAAGAGCTATCCGACCTGCGCGTCGACCGCGCCGACATACTGATATCTTGTTCTTGAAGAAGACGCGCAAGAGCGGAGACGTGTCCCTTTCTTGTGTCCGTCTCGTTAATCACTTCCTTGATAGCGTCCACCACCGTGCCGGAGGTAAATTGTAAGATATCGACCCTCCCCCAGCCCCTCCCTAAATCAGGGAGAGGGGTTAGTTCTGTCATCCTGAACGAAGTGAAGGATCTCGATACGCCAGAAGCCCAATGAATT
>CAYNZS010000060.1:2752-17509 GCA_964401695.1 uncultured Nitrospirales bacterium | reverse complement strand
TCTTTCTAGAACAACGAGAGGAACACCGTGTTGCACTTAGAGCTTGAATCCAGGGATGATTTGGCAGGACAGAGTCATTTGCCCCGTCTGGCGTTCGTATGGTATCTTAGGCCGATTTTCACCTCACAGGGGTCTGTTCTTAAGGCAGGTTTGGGTGCCCGGTTTGCGCCGGGTTGGGCCTGCTTCAGTTCCCGAAGCCGAACCCGATTAGGAGAGTTTTCATGGCAACCGTTACGATGAGAAGTTTGCTGGAGGCGGGAATTCATTTTGGCCACCAGACGCGGCGTTGGAATCCGAAAATGGCCCGGTATATTTTCGGGGAGCGCCACGGCATTTATATTATCGACTTGCAGCAGACCTTGCGTCAGCTTCGCAAGGCCTATCTGACAGCCCGCGACGCGGCCGCGAAGGGCGGGAAGGTTCTTTTCGTGGGCACGAAGAAGCAAGCCCGCGAAACGATTCAGCGCGAAGCGGACCGCTGCGAAATGTACTACGTGAATAATCGCTGGCTCGGCGGCACGCTGACGAATTGGGAGACGATCCAACGCAGCATCCGCAGCCTCGTCCGCCTCGAAGACATTGAGGATAGCGGCAAGATCGAAGCCTACCCCAAAAAGGAAGGCATCAAGATGCGCAAGGAGCGGGAGAAGCTCGACCACAACCTCCGCGGTATCAAGAATATGGATGGGCTTCCTTCGGTGATGTTCGTCATTGATTCGCACAAAGAGGCGATTGCCGTCAAGGAAGCAAAGCGGCTCAACATTCCTTGCATTGCTATCGTCGACACCAATAGCGATCCCGACGCCGTCCAGATTCCGGTTCCCGGAAACGACGACGCAATTCGCGCGATCAACCTGTTCGCATCTATTATCGCGGAGGCTGTCATCGAGGGACGCATGGCGTTCGAGAAGAGCAAGGAGGAAGAGGCGGAAAATGAACGTAGCGCTTCGGCTGAGAAGGCCGTTAAGTCGGACAAGCTCGCCAAGCTGCAATCGCAGCAAGTAGACGGCGCGGAAACTCCTGACGCCGCGGCGGAATCGGCGGCTGAATCCGCCGCTACCGAAGCGCCCGCAGCCCCTGATGCGGAGCAGGCTCCCAAAACGAAGCCCGGCCCGCAGGAGGAACAAGCGCCTGCTGCGGAAGCGCCCGCAGCCGAATAGGCCGCGAATTCTCCGTCTATCTACCGTTAGAACCTGCGCCACCAGAGGAGATGCAACTCAGCATGGCTATATCCGCGAAAGACGTTAAAGACCTGCGCGAGAAGACCGGCGCGGGCATGATGGATTGCAAGAAGGCCCTAAGCGAAACCGATGGCGATTTTGAAGCCGCCCTTACCTGGCTGCGCGAGAAGGGCATCGCCAGCGCCGCCAAACGTAGCGGCAAGACGGCTAGCGAAGGCTCGATCTTTTCGTATATTCACCTGGGAGGCCGCGTGGGCGTTCTTGCGGAAATTAACTGCGAGACGGATTTCGTCGCGCGCGGCGAAGCCTTCCAGCAGTTCGGCAAAGACATCTGCCTCCAGATTTGTTCGCTATCCGCACGCTGGGTCAGGCGCGAAGATGTCCCGCAAGATCTCGTGGCCGCTGAAGCGGAGATCTACAAGACCCAAGCCCGTGACAGCGGCAAGCCCGAAAAGATCCTGGACAAGATCGCCGATGGCAAACTGCGCAAGTTCTATGAGGAGAATTGCCTCATGGAGCAGAAATTCGTCAAGGATTCCGATGTGACCATCGAGACGATGGCGAAGGAGTTGAGCGGCACGATCGGCGAGAAGATCGACGTGCGCCGTTTCGCGCGATTCCAATTGGGCGAGGGCATCGAAAAGAACGAAGTCGATTTCGCCACGGAAGTGGCCCAGGTCGTGGCCGGTTCCCAAGGAAACTAATCTCATTGTCGGACGGACCGTACAAGCGCATTCTCCTCAAGCTTAGCGGCGAAGCCCTTCATGGCGACGGCGACGGGGGAATTGATTTTGGCATCGTCGGCCAGTTGTGCGACGAGGTCAAGCAAGTTCGGGCCATGGACGTCGGTATCGGTCTCGTCGTGGGTGGTGGCAATATATTCCGAGGCACGCATGACAACGAATCCGGGTTGGACAAGCCGACCGGCGATTATATGGGGATGCTGGCAACGGTAATCAATGCCCTCGCGGTCCAGGCGGTATTGGAGGCGCGCGACATCCCCACCCGCGTCATGAGCGCCATCGAAATGCCGCCTGTTGCCGAGCCGTACATTCGGCGCAGGGCCGTGCGCCACTTGGAGAAGGGCCGCGTCGTCATCTTTGGGGGCGGAACCGGCAACCCTTTTTTTACGACCGACACCGCGGCCGCGCTCCGGGCCAACGAAATCGGCGCGGAAATCTTATTCAAGGCCACGAAGGTTGACGGCGTCTACGACGCGGATCCCGTGAAGAACCCCGGCGCGAAGAAGTATGATACTCTGAGCTACACGACGATCTTGGCGAAGAACCTGGGCGTTATGGACGCGACGGCGATCTCGCTGTGCCGCGAGAATGAATTGCCTATATTGGTCTTCAATGTGACCCAGCCCGGCAACATCGTTCGGGCGTTGGAAGGCGAACACATCGGAACTATCGTCGAAGGAGACTAGCGAATGGTCAGCGCGATTGTGAAAGACGCACGGGATCGGATGGACAAAACCGTCGAAGCCTTCACGCAGGAACTCGTTCACATACGCACGGGCCGCGCTTCCGTCGGCCTTCTCGATACCATCGATGTCGAGGTGTATGGGGCCAGCATGAAGATGAACCAGGTGGCTTCGATTACGGCGCCCGAGCCGCGTCTCCTGGTGGTGCAGCCCTGGGACAAGACTCAGATAGCGGCTATTGAGAAGGCTATACTCAAATCGCCGCTGGATATCACGCCATCCAACGACGGCCAGGTGATCCGCCTGCCCCTCCCTCAACTGACCGAGGATCGCCGCAAGGACTTGGTCAAGATGGTCGGTAAGCTGGCCGAGGAGTGCCGGGTTTCTATTCGGGGCGCCCGCCGCCACGAAGTGGACGAAGCGAAGAAGAAGCAAAAATCCGGCGAACTCCCCGAAGACGACGCCCACAAACTGACCTCCGAGATTCAGAAGATCACCGACGAGTACGTCAAGAAGATTGACGACATGCTCAAGGCGAAGGAAGTAGAAATCATGGAGGTGTGACGGTCCATGGGGCCCTCCCCGACTCTGCCGGAACTCAGGCAATTCCACCCAAGCGAACGATCCAGAGTAAGTCCTGGGTGGCGCCTTCAAACTTGTTTGGAGGTGTTGGGGCCACGGGAGAAACCCCACCCCCAAACAAGTTTGAGGGTGCCACCCGAAGTATGATGTCTTGACCAGACGCGGCGTGCCCACGAATTGGGAATCCGCGGCTTTCGTTTGAACGCAATCAGATTGTACCGGTATTAATGAGCAAGTCAGAACTCGACATGCAACGCTTGCCCCGCCATGTCGCCATCATCATGGACGGCAATGGGCGTTGGGCGAAGAAGCGCGGCCTGTCGCATATCCGCGGACACGAGGCGGGCGCGACTAGTGTGCGCGTTATCGTCGAGGCGTGCCGTGAACTCGATGCTATCGAAAGTCTGTCGCTCTACGCCTTCTCCACGGAGAACTGGCGCCGCTCGAAGAACGAAGTCAACGCCCTATTCCGCCTCCTCAATAAGCACATCAATTTGGAGATCGACAATCTCCACAAGGAAGGCATCCGCGTGGTATTCACCGGACGGAAGAAAGGCCTTTCTAAGAAGGTCATGTCCGACATGGAAGCGTCTATGGAGAAGACGCGGGCCAACAAGGCCATGATCCTGAACATTGCCGTTAACTACGGCGCGCGTGCAGAGCTCGTAGACGCCTGCCGCGCCATCGCCGAGGACGCGCGCAACGGCGGCATCCGGCCGAAAGATATTGACGAAGACACTATCGCCCGGCGCTTGTATCTTCCCGAGCTGCATGATGTCGATCTCCTCATCCGCACAAGCGGCGAACTGCGGCTGAGCAATTTCATGCTCTGGCAGATTTCCTATGCGGAGATCGTAGCGACTAGGATTTTCTGGCCCGACTTCCGAAAGCGGCACCTCCACCAGGCATTCTTGGAATACCAATCGCGCGACCGCCGCTTCGGGGGGCGTAAGTGAGCGACCAAGGAGCGGCGGCGGCGCCCAAGGCCGGCGGATTTATGATCCGTGCTGGCACGGCATTCATCTTGCTTCCCACGGCTCTGGTTTTGGTGTGGCATCCGCCCATGGCGGGCGGATTGGCCATCGCCGTGGCAGCGGCGGCGTTCGCGGCGGCTTACGAGTACGAACGGCTGCTGAAGGCCCGCCATATTGTTGGCGCGGGACGAATCGCCATCGCCACCGCCACGGCAGTCGCTTTTTCCGGGTCTCTTGCCTGGCGCGTCGACCCGGGCGTGGCGCTGTTCGGCGCGTGTATGGCGGTCTGCGCCGTTCATGTGTTTCGTGGCGGCGTCTCGATTGCTTCGCTGTCCGCGTCGGTATTTGGCGTTGTGTATACCGGTTGGTTTCCCGCCCATTTTCTATTGCTCCACGAGATCGAAGGCGGAAAAGGACTCGTTACGTTACTTATCGTTGCCGTGATATTCACCGATTCTGGCGCGTATTTCGTAGGTAAACAATTTGGCAAACACAGAATGGCGCCCATTGTCAGCCCCAAGAAAACCTGGGAAGGCGCTTTCGGCGGCTTTGCCTTTGCCATCGTGGCAGTGGCCGGCCTCTATTATGCGCATGCGGCGACGGAGTGGGGAGGATTTCCCGATTGGCTTCTCGACCGGTACGTCCTGGCGGCGGCGCTGGTCTCCGTGGCCGCGCAGATCGGCGATCTCACGGAGTCGAGTCTTAAGCGCGACGCGGGCGTCAAGGATTCGGGGACTCTTTTCCCTGGGCACGGCGGCGCGCTGGACCGGTTCGACGGATTCCTATTTGCCACGCCGGTCTTGTACTATATTGCCGTTTTCTAGTGCTCTCGACGCGTTCGCACGAGGGCGCTTGGCGCCGAGTCGCGCCGCAATTCCAACGGAAAGTGAAGACGATGTTTGAAGAAGAATGCATTCAAGTCCAGACCTTCATATCTCGGCTTGAGGAACTGAGCCAGTGCCTCAACGTCGAGGAGAAGCAACTGCAAATCGACAAGCTTGAGGAAGAGATGGCAGCGCCCAGTTTCTGGGACGATCCGGAGGCGGCGCAGAAGATCGTCAAACGCCTCAAGGGCCTCAAGGGGATCGTGACTGCCCCGGCCGAGTTGCGCGGCGAACTCGAAGACCTCGATTTGCTCATCGAAATGGCCCAGGACGAAAACGATGAATCGGTTGCTCAAGAAATTGGCGAGTCGCTCGCCGAACTCGAACAGAAACTGAATCGAGTCGAAGTCGAAAGCCTCCTCTCCGACCCGCGCGACGCGAAGAACGCCATCGTCAATATTCATCCGGGCGCGGGCGGCACGGAATCCTGCGATTGGGCGGAAATGCTTTACCGCATGATCACCCGCTACTGCGAGCGCCACGAGTACGACATCGAGGTGCTCGATTATCAGCCCGCGGAAGAGGCCGGACTGAAGAGCGCGGCGATTCTCGTTTCGGGTACCTCGACCTATGGGAGTCTGAAGTCGGAAGCAGGGGTCCACCGCCTCGTTCGGATTTCTCCCTTCGATGCGAACAAACGGCGCCATACCTCCTTCGCGGCAGTCGAAGTGTTGACTGAGGTGGACGATACGATTGAGATCGAAATCCGCGAAGAAGACTTGAAGATGGACGTTTTCCGGGCCAGCGGCGCCGGCGGCCAGCACGTCAACAAAACGAGTTCCGCCGTCCGCCTCACGCACATGCCCACTGGGATTGTCGTGTCCTGCCAGATGGAACGTTCGCAACACCGCAACCGCGCGATGGCCGAGTCCGTGTTGAAAGCGAAACTCTATGATGTCGAGCAAGCCAAGCAACAGGCCGAACTCGATAAGCAACGCGACAACCATCAAGAAGTGGCCTGGGGCAGCCAGATCCGAAGCTACGTGCTGCACCCATACCAAATGATTAAGGACCACCGAACCGACATAGAGACCGGAAACGTGGATCGCGTCCTCGACGGCGACCTGGACAAATTTGTCGAGGGCTACCTAAAATGGAATTTGGAGCAGAACGGAAGCGCATAGGAGCCAAGGGAGAGAAGAACCACGAATGAACACGAATACACACGAATCCTGAACGTATTCGTGTTCATTGGTATCCATTAGTGGTCCCGATCCGAAGTCTAGCGCCAACCAGAGGAATCAATGGAAGAATCAGAGCACTCACCCGAAGACGAACTGCGGCAACACCGCATCGACAAGCTTGAGCGCATCCGTGCCCGAGGCGACGAACCATACAAGTTTCTGTTCGAGCGTTCGGCCGGGATAGGCGAAGTTCGCGCCGCTTACGAATCCGCCGAAAACGCCGCGGAATCGGCTGACGATATTGATCAATCCGCGAGCGTCGCCGGACGCGTCCTCGCGATGCGTGGCCAAGGAAAAGTCACTTTCATCGACCTGCGCGACGAATCGGGGACGATCCAGCTCTTCCTCAAAAAGAACACCCTCGGCGAAGACGCTTACCTGGGCATCAAGGACCTCGATATCGGCGATTTTATCGGTGTTACGGGCCAAGTCAAGCGCACGAAGATGGGTGAAATAACCGTCTTCGCGGAGTCCTTCGATATCCTCACGAAGACCCTCCGCGCGCTGCCGGAAAAGTACCACGGCCTCACCGATGTCGAGACCCGCTACCGCCAGCGCTACCTGGATATGGTGGCGAATCCGGAAGTGCTCGACCGTTTTCGCAAGCGGATCAAACTGGTATCCGTTATGCGCGAATGGCTTACCGGCCAGGGCTTTCTAGAAGTTGAGACGCCGATGCTCCAGCCCATTCCCGGCGGCGCGACCGCGCGCCCATTCATTACGCATCACTATACCTACGACCGCGAACTCTACCTGCGCATCGCGCCGGAATTGTACCTCAAGCGGCTGATCGTCGGCGGCTTCGAAAAGGTTTTCGAGATCAACCGTTCGTTTCGCAACGAAGGCGTGGACACACGGCACAACCCCGAATTCACTATGATGGAACTCTACGAGGCTTATCAGGATTACATGGGCCTGATGGATGAGACCGAATCCTTATTCCGGGCGGTCATAGAAGGTGTGAACGGAGTTCTTCAGTTCGAATATCAGAACGAGACCATCGACGCGGCGGGTCCGTGGAGGAGGTTGTCCTTGTTCGAGTCCATTCGCGAATATGCGGGAGTAGACTTGGAGCAAACGCGCGATCGGGAAGAAGCAGCCGGCATCGCGAAAGGAATCGGCATCGAGGTCGATCCCTCGATGGGCTACGGAAAGATTGTCGACGAAGTCATGTCGGAACGGGTGCAACCCAATCTGGTTCAGCCTACGTTTCTTTACGATTATCCCATCGAAATCTCGCCGCTTGCCAAGAAGAAGTGGGGCAACCCCGATCTTACGGAACGCTTTCAGGCCTTCATCGGACGCCTCGAAATGTGCAACGCCTTTTCCGAGTTGAATGACCCTATCGATCAGCGAGAGCGCTTTGAGGGACAGTTAGCCCTCCGCGAAAGTGGTGACGACGAGGCGCAGCATCTTGACGAAGACTACATCCGCGCCCTCGAAATTGGTATGCCTCCCACGGCGGGCCTGGGTATAGGGATTGACCGGTTTGCCATGTTGTTGACGAATTCGGCCTCCATTCGGGAGGTCATCATGTTTCCACAATTACGGACGGTTACCTAGAACGAACCGAAGGCACAACAAATATCCTCTTAGACATGATTTGCGAGACTAACAAGATTCTGCAGTCATCTTGTTAATCATGTCCAAAGAAGCGGTGTAGCATTCGCTGCTCGCTATTGCCAATTGGAGATGTTCATGCGGTTTGAAACATTCGTTGCCCTGCGCTACCTGCGCGGAAAACGAAAGAACCGTTTCATCAGCCTCATCACCATCATTTCTGTTGCGGGGGTAAGCGTCGGCGTCATGGCGCTCATCATCGTCCTTGGCGTTATGAGCGGATTCAAGAACGCGCTGCGCGAGACTATTATCGGCAATCGCGCCCACTTCACCATCGTCTATCCGCTTGGCCAATCGATTCGCGACTACGGAAGCCTCATCGAAGAAGTCGAGGCGGCTCGCCCCGATATCATTGCGTCTAGCCCAGTCATCCAAATGGCGGCCTTTGGGGTGCCGAAGACAAGCTACAGACTCATTAACGGCGGAGCCCCTTTGTCCATAGTTGGCGTGGATCCTGAATTGGAAGCGAAGGTCACCGACTTGGCCGCTAACCTCACCGGCGCGGGTGGGCGGACCGCCGGCGCGGGCGATTTGCCTACCGAGTTCAATCAAATCGTCCTCGGATATGGCCTTGCGGACACGTTGGGCTTGCGCATCGGCGGAAAGCTGAAGGTATTCACTTTCACCAGCAAACCCAAGATTGGACCCTACGGTCCAAACCACATCAAGGAGGCCACTCTTACCGTCAGCGGCATCTCGGAAGCGCGCATGTCCGAATTCGACACGCTCTACGGCTGGGTCAACCTCGATACCGCGAAGGCCTTATCGGGATTGGATGGCGTGCAGGGCATTCATTGCAGGATCGAAGACGCCTTTGCGGCGAGCGCCTTCAAAGAAGATCTCGAGCAGAAACTGCCGATTTCTGTAACGACGTGGTACGAAAATCAACTGGCCTTCTTCGAGGCGTTGCGTCAGGAAAAGCTCGCGATGTTCATCATTCTCGTCTTTATCGTCCTCGTAGCCGCGTTCAACATCACCAGCACCCTCATCATGATGGTCATGGAAAAACAGCGGGATATCGGGATCCTGCGCACCATCGGCACGAGCGGAGGCATCATCCTCCGCCTCTTCATGGTCGAGGGCCTCATCATCGGTCTCACCGGCACCTTCGTCGGCGTCGTGCTTGGCTCGCTTCTCGCCTACAACATTAATCCCGTTGCGGAAGCCATCGGCTCCTTCTTCGGCGTAGACGTATTCAACAGCCAGATCTACTATTTCGACCGAATCCCCATGGACGTAATCGTGACGGATATCCTCTTGATTACTTTGTGCGCCATAGCCCTCAGTTTTCTCTCGACGCTTTACCCGGCGTGGAGCGCTTCGCGCCTGGACCCCGTGGATGCCCTTCGCTATGAGTAACGTGATCGAATGCCGTGGCCTCGAAAAGACCTTTCACGACGGCAGCCGCGAACTGCGCGTTCTGCGCGGGGTCGATCTTGCTGTCGCGGAGCAGGAAATTGTCGCCATCAGCGGGGCATCCGGGGCGGGGAAAACAACGCTCCTTCAGATCATGGGCACACTTGACCGGCCAACAGGCGGCGAACTGCTTTTTCGGGGCGAGTCCTTGTCTTCCATGGGACGCGCGGCGGTCAACCGAGTTCGAAATCAAGAGATTGGTTTCGTCTTTCAGTTCTACCACCTGCTCGCCGAATTCACGGCCTTGGAAAACGTCATGATGCCTGCTCTCTGCCAGGGCGTGTCCAAGCTCGTCTGCGCTGCGCGCGGCCATGAACTCCTCGAAGCGGTCGGCCTAGCGGATAGGATTACTCACAAGCCAGGGCAACTGAGCGGCGGCGAACAGCAACGAGTCGCCATCGCGCGCGCCCTCTTCAACGAACCCAGCATAGTCCTGTCCGACGAACCGACCGGAAACCTGGACGAATACACCGGGCGGGGAATCGTCGAGTTGCTTTTCGAGATTTGCAGATCCCGCGCTATGACCCTCGTCATCGTCACCCACGACCTCGACCTCGCCGCGTGGGCCCACCGCTGGATTCACCTCCACGACGGGATGGTCCAAGTGAAGTAATCGACTTGCTTCGATCTCAACTTCCGGCTCGCGGAGTTATGATGCGCACGGCCTTTTCCTCGACATCGAAGGTGGCCGGAAGTTGGCCCGCCGGGTCGCCATCCACCTGCAACGGCGCGATATCTTCTCGGGCCGCCTCGAATTCCACATGCTTTCCCTGGCGGTATATCACGTCTTTGCGTTCGATAAAGGACGGCCTCCACAGGAGCACGGCGAGCCACGCGATTTTGACTACGCTTAGATCGTGGAAGAGGCATACGTCCAGCAATCCATCGTCGATTCGCGCGCGGGGTGTGGCGGGGAATATGCCCGCCGAGTAGCGGCAGTTCCCAACGATCGCATACTGCGCCGCTTCGCTGAGCACTTCACCGTCGACAGTGACGCGGATGGGCGGAAACGGATAGCGCAAGCAGGTTCGTACGGACGGCCCCACCCATTTCCAGAGACTCGACTTCTTGCCGCGTCGCGCGCTCACCGCTTCGGCGACGGCCGCGTCTAACCCGGCGCCCGCGCCCAACATGAACCGCCGGCCATTCCGGAGGCCCGCGTCCATGGCCATGGTCCTGCCCTCGAGGATCAGCGCGGCCGACTCGGCGGGTCCGGCTGGCAATCGCAATTCGCGCGCGACTACGTTCGCGGTACCTATGGGTAAAATGGCGAGAGCGGCGTCGTTCTGGACCAAACCATTGACCACCTCGTTGACGCTGCCGTCTCCACCCACCGCGACGACCGTGTCCGCGCCGGATCTCGCGGCTGCCGGTTCCGCGTCACCGGCCTTCTGGGTGAAAACCAATTCGACGTCTGCGCTGCCGGATTCCAAGCGAGAGGCCAGGGCCTCCGCTTGAACACGTCCGCGTCCGCCGCCGGCCACGGGATTCGCGATCACACGGATGTTCATGGGCATCTTCTGGAAAGCGCGCTACGCTCTCGCCGAAGTCCGAGCCGCGCGCCGTGACTGGAGCCGGCTCGAACGCGAACGATCACCCGCCTGGAATTCGCCATGTCTCCTTACCATTCCCGGAATGGGCAGCGCGAGAGCGCCACATTCTTGTAACGGCTATCGTAGGATACCTCTTCGCCGCCCCAAGGTGGCAGCAAGATTTCCTGGTCTGACGATTCGAGTTCTACCTCGGCCACCACCAAGCCCTCGTTTGCGCCGTGAAGCTCGTCGACTTCCCAAGTCAGGCCTTCGTGTTCGATGTAGTGGCGCGTCTTCCGGACGATGTCGCCTTCGCACAGGTTGGCCAACATTTTCTCGGCGTCTTCAACGGAAATGGAGTATTCGTACTCGTCTCTTTCGATGGAACCGCCGCCACTCTTGACAGACAATTTCGCGCTGTCTCCCATGATGCGGACGCGAACGGTCACGCCGCCGTCGGATTTTAGGTAGCCCTGCTTGCTTGCGAGGCGCTTGGGCGCATCCCGCCATGTGTTGCTTGTCACGAGAAATTTTCGTTCGATCCCTTTGGGCATGGGTCTTCCGGTTTCAATTCGAGAAGTGCCGAGACTGGCAGTATAGATGAGCCGAATGCGGAAGGCATGTTCTTGGACTCCCGTCCGGGGAAGCGAATTCGGCTTATACGAGCGCCAATCCTATCTCATTATTCAGTTCATACCCTTTTCGAGTGGGCCAGATGCGCTTCCCGTCACCCTCCAAAAGGCCCCGGCGCGTCAGCCCGTCCAGCTCCTCTCCGAAGTCCGCCGCGAGCGGGGTGTCAAACCTCGCTTCGTAGTAAGCCGCTGCCAGCCCTCTTCGCGTCCGAAAATGTTGAATCAATGTTTCCACGCGAATCTCCTGCGCATTCAATTCCAGCGTCTCCGATTTGCGCCCCGGATCCTTGAGGTATCCTGGGACCCCAGGGTGGTTGCGGGAGCGGATTCGGCCGCGATATGAATAGGCTCCCGGTCCGAACCCGTGGTACTCCTCGTTGCGCCAGTAGATGCCGTTATGACGGGACTCAGAGCCCGGCCGCGCGAAGTTCGATACTTCATAGTGGGCGTATTCGACAAGACGGTCCATGGCCATTCGGTATAGCGCGAGGCTGTCGTCGTCTTCGATGGCCTCCGCGCGGTGCTTCCAGAAGGGGGTCCGTTCCTCGTAGGTCAGGCCGTACGTGGAAACGTGGGGTGGCGAGAATTCGATACACACATCCAAGGACTTCGCGAGCGAGGGCGAAGGCCTCGCCCCGAAGATGAGGTCGAGACCCCAGTTGTCGAATTCAGAGGCGACGATTCCGCAGGCCTTGCGCGCGGTTTTGGAATCGTGGCAGCGGCCCAAGTAGCGGAGTGTTTCGTCGTCGAAGCTCTGAACGCCGAGCATGATACGGTTGACGCCCGCACCCTGCCAGGCCCTGCAACGTTCCAGGGTCACATCGTCGGGGTTGGCTTCGAGGGAGACTTCGGGCGACTGCATGTCGTAATGGGTGCGGAGGGTTTCCATGATGGCGGCGAGGGCATCTGGCGTAAGGAGGGATGGAGTGCCTCCACCGAAGAAGACGCTTTGCGCGGGCAGGCCCTTGCTTCCCGCGGCGATTTCCCGGCAGAGCGCCTGTCCGAATTCTCCGGGCACATCGCCGGAGATAGGCTTCTTAACGAAATCACAGTAGGGACATGCCACACGACAGTAAGGCATATGTATGTAGAGTCCAACGCCACTCATCGAGCTCTTTTTCTCCCTAGAAACACTTGTTTGCCGCTCCGATTGATGTGATTTGGTTCGTTAGTGGAGTCTTGAAGTGCGCCGCATCGCAAGAATCTCCTTTTCTCTCGAACCGGCCACCCACGATGCGCGTCAGGATTTTTCTTGATCCATAAGGCGGCGCTGGCGGGCCAGGAATGTTTCGACGAAATCCGTGGCGGGCTTGTTCAGGATTTCGCCGGGAGTGCCTACCTGATGGCAAGTGCCGTCCTTGAGAATGGCGATTCGATGGGCAAGTTCGAGGGCTTCTTCTTGGTCGTGGGTGACGTAGATCGCCGTGAATCCGATTTTTTCTTGGAGTTCCGCGAGCTGTTGCCGGGTCGAGTAGCGCAGCTCGGCGTCGAGGTTGCTCAGCGGCTCATCCATAAGGAGAAGGCCTGGGTGGACAGCCAGCGAACGGGCGAGGGCCACGCGCTGTTGTTGTCCGCCACTGAGCTCGGTAACGCGGCGCTTGCTCATTTCGGATAGCTGCACGAGTTCGAGGGCTTCGACGACACGCGGGCCGATTTGAGCCTTGGGCATTTTGCGCGCGCGCAGGCCGAAGGCGACGTTCTCGAACACGTTCATGTGTGGAAAGAGCGCGTAACTCTGGAAGACCATGGCGGCGTTTCGTTTTTCCGGCGGAAAGTTCGTTACATCCACATCGCCGAAATAGATCGACCCCGCGTCGGGCGTTTCGAGTCCGGCCAGCACCCGAAGCGTCGTCGTCTTGCCGCAGCCGCTCGGGCCGAGGAAGGCGAAGAATTCCCCTTCGCGGATGTCGCAACTGAAATCGCGAATGCCGCCGCCCTCGCTGAATATCTTCGTGATGCCCTCGACGCGAACGGTGGTCATGAGGCGTCGTAGACCTCTTTTTCCCAACGCGCGCACCACGCCTGCTCGTTCTCGGAGAAGGCCTTCCAATCGATAGCCATGGCGTCGATGGGCTGTTCCACCATCCACGCGGGCAGGGCCGCGGGGTCGATGTCATCGCGCGCGGGAATCTTCGCGTAGGTCTCAGCTTGCTGGATGAGGGCTTCGTGCGTCGTCACGAAGTCGAAAAACTTCTCGGCCCACTCGCGGTGGGGGGCGTTCTTGATAATCGCGATGCCTTCGGTGATGACGGGGGTGTTCGGCGGCATGAAAAACCCGAAGGGATACCCGTTTCTCTCTCGTTGCATGACCGCGTCGGGCATGATCCAAACGCTGATGACTTCCTTGTTCCGCTTGATATGGTCAAAGAGCAATTGAGGAGTCTCAAGGTAAGCCTTCGTTGAATTGTGCAGCTTCGCGAGCCATTCGACTCCCGCGTCTTCGTTGCCCGCTCTCATGATGCTCGCGCCGATAAAGGTCCGCATCGTCCCCGAATCCAGCGGCTTGCGGATGGAGATCTTGCCGTGCCATTTTTCGTCGAGAAGCTCGTCCCACGTTTGCGGCACGTCCTTTATGGCGTACTCGTTGTCGTTGAAGAGAATTGACAGAGGAAGGTAATGGGTTCCGTGCCAGAGGTTTTCCGGATCTTTGTCGTTTGCGCCGACCCGATCGGACCATGAGGGGCGGTAGGCGTCGAAAAGGCCTTGATCGGCCGCGAGCTTGAACATGTACGAAGGCGCGCCCCACCAGATATCGCAGGCGGGCCGACGGCTCTCGGCGCTCACCTTGTTGTAGACCTGCTGCGATCCCATGTCTAGCCATTGCATGTCCACCCAGGGATAGGCTTCCTCGAACATCTTCTCGTAGTCTTTGAGAATGTCGGGCCCGTGCGGACTATAGACCAAGACGATTTCCTTGGACGGTGAGCCGCAGCCCGCCACAGCGAAGGCCAGAAGCAGCGCGAGAGCCGGACGGTTCATGTTGAGTCTCCTGAGAAGCGCGTGGATAGTGAATCTTATCGGAGTCAAGGGTAGGAACGCCACCGCCACGTGGAAACGAGAGCCTCTGTTGGTCTTCTCTTCTTCAAAGGCAACGATAGGGGAGGGCGGCATCTTGCCTGCCCTCCCCTTGGATTTCGGGCGCGGCGTCCCGATTCTCATGATACAATTGAAAAGTATGGTCGCGCCTCATGGCCGTGGCGCGGTTTGGGGGAGGAATGCCATGGCGGGGTTCAAGCAGGGCGACCTGATCGCAAATCGCTACGAGGTCCTCAAGGATCTTGGGCGTTGTGGGATGGGCGCGGTGTATAAGGTGCTGGATAGGGAGA
>CAYNZS010000060.1:0-2742 GCA_964401695.1 uncultured Nitrospirales bacterium | reverse complement strand
AGTCACCTGCGCACTGAAAACACTGCTGCCGCAATACTCCGAGAACAGGCGCGCGGCTCAGCGATTCATCCAAGAAATCAACGCGATCCGACAGCTCGACCATCCGGGGATTGTCCATATTTACAGCGCACAGCGCTTGGACGGCTTGCTGTATTACACGATGGAGTACATCAACGGCACGAGCCTTCGTTCCTGGATGAAGAAAAAGGGCCGGTTCGGGATTGGGTCTACCTACCAAATTTTGTCCCTATTGTGCGACGCGTTGGAGCATGCGCATCGGTACACGGTCCACCGGGACGTGTCACCGGAGAACATCATGATCACACCGGACGGCAATGTGAAGCTTCTGGATTTCGGTCTGGTGAAGATTACGAGCGCGAACAATTCCTTTACGCGGGTGGGCGTGAGCCTGGGCAAGATTCAGTACAGTGCGCCCGAGCAGCGGGCCGATGCAAAGAACGTAGATCATCGCGCCGACCTCTATTCGTTGGGTGTCATGTTCTACGAGATGCTGGGGAATCAGCTTCCAATTAATGGCAAGCCGCTGCGTCAACTTGCGCCTGATTTGCCCGTCGAATGCGATGCCTTTATCGAGAAAGCGATGGCTTTATCGAGAAAGCGATGGCTGACGATCCGGAAGATCGGTTCGCGTCGGCTAACGAGTTTCGCGCGGAACTGACGCGGATCTACAAGATCGCGATGGCGAAGAAGGAGGGAGATATCCCCGAGATCCGTTCCGCCACTCCCCATGGCAGACGCCGACGGACCTACGCGCCCATGCGATGGTTCCGAGGGCTTGTGGCCCGTCTTACTACTGCCAAGAATCGCCCTCCACATGCTCCCTGAGCCCGCTGGTAACGGTGCCCTGATTCGTTAACTCCTCGTTGATCTGGTGAGATAACCGGGAAAGTGGCACGGGCATCCTGCCTGTGATTCATGGGCTGGAAGCCCATGCCATCTTGTCTTGCGCTCTTCCCCCGTTTTCCCGATGACGCCTTTTGGATGGTGAACGACCCCAGTCCGATCGATCACAGGCTACGCATCAAACCACGAGCGGGTCCGAAGACAGAAGCGGACCAGCATGAGCATGAGAGGCACTTCGATGAGAACGCCGACTACGGTTGCCAGGGCCGCTCCGCTCGATAGTCCGAAGAGCATGACGGAGGTCGCGATGGCGACTTCGAAGTGGTTCGAGGCGCCTATCATCGCGGCGGGAGCTGCGTCCTCATAGCGAAGCTTGAGAAGCCTCGCCAGAGCATAACCCAAGGCAAAGATGAGGCATGTCTGAATCAACAGCGGAACGGCGATCCAAAGTATGGTGAGTGGGCTTCTGAGGATCACTTCGCCTTTGAAGGAAAACAGCAGAACGAGAGTGACGAGCAGCGCGACAATGGTGATAGGCGTCAGTACGCGGAGGAACTTCTCCTTGAACCACGTCTCGCCCTTGGCGGAGATTATCCATTTGCGGCTGACGTAGCCCGCCACGAGCGGTAGTGCTACGTAAATCGAGAGCGACAGCAGCAGAGCCTGCCAGGGGACTGGGAGGCGTCCAACACCGAGAAGAAAGCCGCCCAGCACGCCGTAGAGCAGCAGCATGGTCAACGAATTGATGGCGACTATGACTAGAGTCAGGCCGTCGTTGCCGCGCGCGAGAAAACCCCACACGAGCACCATAGCCGTGCAAGGGGCGATTCCGAGGAGGATACAACCGGCAAGGTAGCTTCGCCACAGAGGCACCTCAAGCATCTTCACGCCTCCACTCATTACGACCGTTCCCGCGCCGTATTCGGCTCCAGCAGGAATATCTAATCCAAAAGGCATCTTGACGGTATCCATTGCGTCAGGGCCGATGAATCCTTGGAATAAGACTCCGAGAAACAGCAGGGCGATGGCGTACATGATGAATGGCTTGACCGCCCAATTCAGAAACAATGTGAGCAATACCGGCTTGCCGCTTTTGCCGGCTTCGATGGCACTGGCAAAGTCGATCTTCACCATGATGGGATACATCATGAAGAAGAGGCATACGGCGATGGGGATCGAGACGACGGGCGCTCCGTTGACGCTGATTGCCAGGCTGTCGAGGTATGTGGCGACGCCCGGCGCGGCCTTACCCATAACGGTCCCGCCTACAATGCAGAGCCCAACCCACAGAGTCAGGTAGCGCTCGAAAATACTCATGGCGGCTGTTGCTGGTCGAAACTCTTTCATTTCATTTTTCATTGCTTGAGGGTACTCCATTCTTGGGCCATCTTTCGACATCACGCGCCGGCTTCAGGGAGGGCGATACCATGTCGAGGGCGATCTGTTCCTGGGTTGGTTTCCTGAGTTTCTTGTCGATTGAGATTTTAGGGAGGGCTTGCATTTGCTGTTCCGTTTGAGGAGTCAGGGAAGCGCGAGCGTCCCTCTCCGAACCTCATGTCGGCTCTTACTAATCCGGACATAATTTATCTTGCATTCATTGACGGGTTGGCGTATACTACGAGCCATGAAAACGGATGCGCGAAAACTTAGCCCCGCCACACAAGAACAGATTCGACGCAAAGCGGTTGCTGCCGTCGAGAAGGGCATGACCCGCGTCAAGGCTGCCGAGGTCTTCGGCGTTACGCGCCACTCCGTGGACCGGTGGGTGAAGGCCTATCGTGCCTCGGGCCCGGACGTGCTCAAGGTGCGCAAGCGCGGACCGAAAGGAGAGCGGGCCAAGCTCAGAGGATGGCAGGCCGCCGCCGTGTGCGGTCTCAT
>CAYNZS010000059.1:0-17536 GCA_964401695.1 uncultured Nitrospirales bacterium | reverse complement strand
AAAGATGCGGGCATCCAAATCAGCATGGACGGCAAAGGCCGTTGGGTCGACAACGTATTCATCGAACGGCTCTGGCGCAGCCTCAAATACGAAGAAGTCTACCTCCACGCCTACGACAGCATCCCCCAAGCCCGGGACGGCATTCGCCGCTGGATGCACTTCTACAACCACAGGGGAAAACACCAGATCCTTGAAAAACGAACGCCGGATACCCTCTACTATGAGAACTTAAACGCTGAAGCAAGAGCCTCGGCATAACCCCATGGGCAATCCACTCAACAATCGCGATTTAGTGTACAAGGGATGGGGTCCACCTCATTCTTCTCGGTCCCACACTCCGCGTGGGGATGCATACAAGGCCTGGGAACGACGCAAAGATCGGCTTGAAGATGGAGGTACTCTCTGCTAATTCTGCGAAACGGTCTACGCTCTGCAGAGCACTATTCCTTCCCCTCAGCCGTCACTTCCTACCATTTTCGCCCAAATCCAGCCGTGTCCTTTGTCAATAAAATACCCATTGTTTTCCGAACCTACATCGCGCCTCCGCACAACACGCCGGTTCGCTCTACAGGGAGACTTGGGCGGGTGCGGGTGGGGCAGCCCGGCCGGGACTCCCATGATGGACACGGCACCGTACGTGGAGCATACTCGAAGGGTTCCTGGGGGGAATTCGGGGAGAGGCTACGGGTTCGCGCGCCGGTAGCAACGATATCGGGACCGAAGTCTCTCATTCACGCGGTCTTCCGTGGGAATGCAGACCTTCTTTGTATTGCGCTTCTTGCTTCGTGGGTCCCGTATGCATTCCCACGCCGGAGCGTGAGAACGAGAGCGGTAAGTTGATGCGCGCCATCGTGAGCGTTCAGGCCCTTCTTGCCCAGAAAGAAAGCAAGAAACTGAACAAGAAAGGGACTTTTCTATCCCTTTTCTTCGGTCAAAACGCTATGTTCTGGCTACTCGATCGCGAAGTCCTCCGGGATTTTTGGAAAGCAATTCACCCGTTCGCTGTTGCCATTCATGCCGGGCCGAACCACATTGATGAGAACGCTCTTCCCCGGGCGAACCTTCTCCTTGAGCGTCGCAACCAGGCTGGCCTTGTCGGTCACGTCCTCATGGGCCACCTGAAGAATGACATCATACCTTCTGAGCCGAGCCCTCATCGCTGGGCCATCCGGGAGCAGCGTCGCGATACGGGTGACCACCCGGCCTTCTTCCATTCCGTACATTTTCGCCCCAACCGAATCGAGCGTAATCTCTTCTACATACATCCCGAAATAATCGCGTCCATACGTGGCAAAATCTCTGCCCTGCCAAGCCGCCAACACCGCCGGAATATCCACTGGATTCCCAGCTCGCTGCACGTTCAGAATCACTGTCGTACCCGGCTTCGTATCGGAAATGCGGTCAATCAGATCGAATGTGTTCTTAACCGCGACGCCATCGATCTTGAGGATCACATCCTCAACCAGAAGGCCGGCCACGTGCGCCGGTCCCTCCGGATTGACGACGTCGACCCAGACGCCATCCTCGCTCGCCAAGCCATAGGCCTCGATGTAGTCCTGGACCTCTTGGTCGGCAATTTCGGCCGCTTGATCAATATTCCAGATCGATACGCCAAGCCAGCCGCGGACGACTTCGCCGGTGGCAATCAACTGCGGCACGACTTGCTTGACCCTGCTCACGGGTATGGCGAAACCGATCGAGTTCGCGCCATAAGCGATAGCAACATTAACGCCAATGACATTCCCATCCAGATCACACAAGGGGCCGCCGCTATTACCGAGGTTAATCGCCGCATCCGTCTGGATGAAGCCCTGAAACCGCAGCCGCGTAGGAAGGTTCAAATCTACCCGGCCGAGCGCGCTCACATGGCCAAAAGAGAGAGAACCCGTCAGGCCCCTCGGACTACCTACGGCAATGGCGAACTGGCCCACTTTGATAATGTCCGACTCACTCAGCGTCACTGGGCTAAGGTCCAACCCTTCGGGGTCGAGCTTAATTACGGCAAGATCAGAACTCGGATCTTGGCCCACTACATGGGCAGTCCGTTCCGTGCCATCCGAGAAATGAACCCTCAGCGTGGTCGCGCCCTCCACAACGTGATTGTTCGTAATAATGTGTCCCGTCAAATCATAAACAAAGCCAGAACCCGTCGAGCTCCGCGGAGAAGGAGACGGCATTCTTCTTGGGCTCTGACGCGGGAGCCTCTGTTGGGGGCCTGGGGGTTGCTCCAAGTCGGGGTGCGGTTGCTCCCGCGGGTCAGGTTGGGGATCCGGCGGCCCGAATTGAAACAGGTCGTTCAAGCTCCGATCCTCCGATACGGGCGCCGCTGTCTCCGCCGAGATCTCGACCACAGACGGCGTGACAATCTCCCCGAGGTGGATGAAGGCGTCCTCGAATTCCTTGAGCAGCGGGCTGATGGCTTGAGCCGGGCCCGCTATGCAAAAGGAAAAGATGAGTGCCGCCAGGATCGTTCGTACTGCTGTATTCATTGCATGCCTCCTTCGGCCTTCGCGACCGGCCGGGGATGAATCGCCTCGCGAAGCGATTCGTCCAGCTCAGCCAGAGTTTCTTTGTCTTCAATCTTTGAATTGCCGCTGGAAATGTAAAACGAATCCCGAACACGCCTGGCATCCGTGTAGATTCTAGCGCTCGCAATATCGACTCTATGCTCGGTCAGCGTGCACGCTATATCATATAACAGCCCAATGCGGTCGCCCGATTGCAAATCCAGGACCGTGTGAGTCCTCGATGAATCATTGTCAAAGACGATCCGAGTCGGCACGGGCACAGCGGGCTGGAGCAACGCAAAAATGCGCTTGCGAGAAGGCTCAAGATACTCGTCCACTGTCTTCTGGTCCATCAACACGCTTCGCAACACGCGTTCGGTGGAGGTGCGTTGCGCCTTGGTCAGCGGCTTCTTGCGCGACGCGTTCACCGTGGTAAAACAATCCAGCGCCAGACCATCGGGGCGCGTAAAGAGAGCGGCCTTCCCCACATCGATGAGCTGCGATGCGAAACAGCCCGCCATTTTAGAGAACACGCCGCTGTGGTCCCGCGTACACACGACGACCTCGGTCGTGTCGAGAGCCTCGTTCTTGAAGAACCGCACGGCAAAGCCTTCGGTCTCCGCCTCCCGGATGCACGCCATGTGCTTCGCGATGTGCTCCGGGGGAAAGGCCAAAAAATAGCGTTCGCCATAGTCGCGGATGTGGTTCTCCACTTCTTCCGCTAATCCCGAGTCGACTTGTGCCCTCACCTCATCCGCCTTCGGCAACGTCCAGAAATTTTCCAACGGCGATTCCGCGCGGCCCAGCAGAAACTTCTCCGCCCGAAGATACAGCTTCATCAGAAGCTCCCCTTTCCAGTCGTTCCAGACATTTGGTCCCACCGCCTTCATATCCGCATACGAGTGAACGAACAGTGCGCGAAGACGATCTTCAGATCCCATCTTTTCCGCAAAAGACTGGACAATATCGAGATCGTCGGTGTCGCGGTACATGGCGATGTCGTTCAGCAGCATGTGATGGCGGATAAGAAACACGATGCGTTCGATATCCTCTTCGGCCAGTCCTATGCGCTCGCCGATGTTGTACGCCAGTTCCACTCCCTCCTCAACATGCTTGTGGCCCGAGGCCTTCCCCAAGTCGTGACACAACAACGAAACGACCAGGATGTACGGATCGGAAATATGTTCGAGAGCCGAGCGGAGGCACTCCCCAATCTTCCCCTCCATATCCACAAGATCCGCGAGCGCTTCGATAGCCCGCAGCGTGTGTTCGTCGACAGGATAATGGTGGAATTCCTCGAAGCGGATGATGTTCTGCACCGCCGCGAATTCGGGGATATAGCGGGGCAGCACGCCCGCCTGGGAGGCCTGCCTCAACGCCGAACCCGCTTGGTAAGGCCGGTTGCACAACGCGAGAAAGAAGCGGCGGACCAAGTTGCTCGACCGGAACGCGTCGCCCACTAGGGAAAGATTCTCGACCACGCGCCGTTCGGTGGGGTGGCTCAGAATGACGCCTTGCCGCGAGCACTCCCCAAAAACCGACATCAGCCGCGCGGGATTCTCTTCAAACCAGTGAGGGTCGCTCAACCCCGCATAAAGCTCGCCGTCTTCCACGGTGATCTCTTTTGTTTCCGGACGGGGCGAGGCAAGCATGCTCGCGGCGCCCGTGTAATCGCAGATTCGCGCCGCGGTGCTCAGGAATCGGCGAAGCTTTCGCGCCGCGCTATAGTAATCCTCCATGAAACGCCGCACATCTTCGGACTCGTTGTCGATGTAACCGAATGCCTTCGCAACGGAGCGCTGCAAATCATGGGTAAGCCGGTCTTCGCACTTGCCCGTCTGAAAATGCAGCTCCGTGCGGACGCGCCAGATCAAATCAAGCGCTTCGGCAAGCTCCAAACGCTCCTCGTCGGAGATAAGGGAAAGCCCGGCCGCCTCGTCCAGCGAGGATGCGTCATGGGCCAGTTTCAGCAGCCAGAGCGCCGTGTTGAAGTCACGTAAACCGCCGTCCCCAGTCTTCACGTTCGGTTCGACGGCATAGAGCGATTGTGTTTCATCGGACTCTTCGCTCGCCCGTTCGCGGAGCTTCAATTCCGCGAAGCATTCGGCCATGTCAGCGGGCTTCAGTTTTCGAATACTGAGGCATAGCCGGGCGAAAGGACCCGTTCCCCCGAAAATCAGCCGGCATTCGAGATAACTCGTAAACACTTTCGTATCGTTCTTCGCGAGCAACAGCGTCTCCTTGATACTTCGCACCGCATAGCCCACGTCGTATCCCGTATCCCAAAGAAACGGAACGACATACTCGTTGACGGATCGAATCAGGCGATCATGCCGGCCCTCGTGAATGAGGACGATGTCGAGGTCGGAATGTGGATTGAGCAGCGCGCGGCCGTACCCCCCCTGCGCGCACAGCGATATCCGGCGCAAAAGATTGACCTTCTTCTTGCCCGCGGCGTAAGTGGCGAACTCAAATACCCCTGACAAAAGCTCGTCGGCGATCTTTGACAGGCCGCGAACCACGTTTTCACCCGACTCGCCCGCTTCATGGCGCCGGCGCATCTCATCGCGTTTCGCTTGCGCAAAGGATCGCGCGGCCTCGAGGCATTCCTCGCGTGGTATATGCGCAAAGGATTCGTCTCGCGCCCGCGCGAGTTCAACTAGCTCGCTAAAGCGTTGTGTCATCCAGGCACCTCATTTTCCACGGCCGGTTCCTCGAAGGCAGAAGCCGGGCCATACGGCGGATCGACAAATAGCAGGTGGCGCTCTTGCGCCCAACCGCGTTCGCCATTCGCCGTTTCAAGCCTGGCCCAACCATCGCCGCGCGTGTCCACGTAGACCCGGTCGCCCGCGTACAATTCGAAGTAAACGGTTTCCACCTCGTTGTTGCCATAGTGTACAGGCACCCTGAGCGCATTCGCGATGGCGAGGCCGCTCGACTGCGATTTGCCCCATGTCGATGTGGCGAAAAGGATCGCAAAGAGCGCCGTTACCGCTGCCGTGCGCCGAAGAAAACGCATCTGCCTGAACCGGCGCAGGGCCAAAAGGCCCCAGAATAAGGCCCAACAGGCAACCGACAACCGGAACGCCGCCGGTTTGCTCAGGCCATAGTGCCAGAAAAGAAGACTCTGTTCCCAATCGGAAGGGGCCGGCTTCGAAAGCCGCCTCTCCGTTTGCTCGACGGCTCGAAACAAGCTCGCGCGAACTTCCGTCAGGCCCGGGTCCAGGCGTAGCGCCCGTTCATAGTTCGCGATAGCCGACGCGATTTGGCCCACGCGATAGTAGGCGTTCCCCAAATTGCAGAACACGGCAGGATCCGACACGCCCTGCGAAACAAGCTGCTCGAAGGACTCGACACAGGAAGCGTAGTCCGCTTGGTAATACGACTCGACGCCCTTGTCGAACATCTCGTCGTAGGTGCCGGCACCCAGGATTAACATGAGTACGGCCGCGGTCACGCACTCCCCTTTCCCCTGACAGCGGCGTCAAGCTGAGCAACAGCAGCGCTGGCTCCATGAATCAACGCGGACCGCTCCTCGCGCGACAACTCCTGCGACGCGTAACGGGCCCGTTCGCAGGTGCGCAAGACGGCGAGAAGATTGTTCCGGTTCTCCGCCGCCACGCCGTTCTCGCGCAAGACCCGCTCGACATCCGCCGAGGTGAAGCCTGTCGCCTCAATGTCGAAGAGGTCGCGCGCAAATTCGGTAAGAATCCCATATAGCGCCTCGGTTGGATCGTGTGAAGATTTCAGACGCGCCAGCCCGTCCGACGCAACGGATTTCGCGTGATAAGCCCGCGCGAACCCCCTATCCTGGCTAAAGCGGCGTCGCCGCGCGACGTACACGGACAGTCCGACATACACCAGGACGGGCAGGGCAAATCCAAGCGGCGCAGAGGCGGCAAATGATTCGTCAGCCCTCAATCGCGGAGGACGCGTCATCAGCGGGCCAATATCTTGACCAATAATATCGACGCTCCCCTCCTCGCCCGGAAGCTGAGTGGACACAAGAAGCTGTTGCTCAGCTTCCGCGGATTTTCGTACCGTGATCTCGTAGGGGCCAGCGGCAGCCGTCTCGTACACCTCGCGAGAGGGACTAAAGAACGTTAGGGTTATGGGACCCAGCGCCACCTCGCCCGCCTCAAGTGGCGTAACCGTGTACTTAAAACGCTTGCTGACGCCAAGACCCGAACCGTCGGGTTTCGCGTACGGCTCGATGCTCAGCTCCGGCTCGGAAAAGTAGGCCCATTCGGGGTTCTCGAACGCCGGTTCGCCCACCGCGTCCGGATTGCCCTCGCCGCGAATAGTGACGTAGAAATCGACTGGAACGCCTTGGAGCACGGTAGCCCGATCCCATTTCGCGTCAAGCGAGTATTCGCCCACCGCGCCCCTGAAGCCAGCGGGCCCATCTGGAAGCGGCTTTACCACGATACGTTGGGGCGGCGCGTCCAATGCAAATTCTAGGCGCTGAGTGTTCCTGCTCCTGCCCCATATGAAACTTGAGCGGGCCCGAGACCGGGCGGCTCGTATGTTGGCATAGCCTTCCCAATGCCAGTGGCCTATCTCCAGCTCACCCGTCCGCGTGGGATAGAGGACGCGTCCGTATTCCCTCACCTTGTAGTCATATCCATTCAATTCGCCGACGCCGTCGCGTTCCTCAAGCTGAGCGCTGTAAAAGCCCTCCGTAGACGGTTGGGTGGGGACTCCGCTCCGAGTCCCATAGCCCGCGCCCCACCCATCAAGCATCCAAATCTGCAGCGTCAGCAGGATGGGCTCGCCTTGGTAGACGTTGTTCTTGTCGACATTCATCCGGATGAAGAGGTAATCCTCCCGGATGGGCTCCCCCCCTGCCGACGCGCCGCGTGACGGCGGATCCTTCACAGTGAGGACGACGGCTTCGGAACGGAGGGGCTTGCCATCAACGGTGAATTCAAGCGCCGGGATAACGATCTTCCCCGATTGCGGCGCAGAGGCCTTGTAGCCCCGCGCTTCGGTTCTCTGACTAGACCCTCCTCCAACGACAAGACTCGTGTGGCTCTCCACGAAGGAAGCCGGATTGATGCTCAGCCCATCAATCTTGGGCAAGAGAGGGAACTGAATGCTCCTCCCCGACGCCTCAAGCTTGATTTGGAACGGCCGCCCCGCGTAGACGGTCTTCGGATCCGTATACACCCGCACGGCGGGACGCGCTTGCTGAGCAATCTGGAACCGGCGCTCCCCGTCGATAGACCCCGATTCCTGGCGCTCGCCAACCTCCGCGGTCCACGAAGCGCATGTCAGGCTTGCAAAAGCCCATATCGTAAGGCAAAAGCGGCCTACCACCACTTGCTTCCCTTCATACGGTGCGGCGTCTTCGAGCGCCTCAGGTTCTTCTGCTCCTCCCGGTCCTGCCCTTCAAGGCTCTTAAGAATCGCCTCAATGTTCTGGCGACTCAACGGCTCCTGCTCCTGTTCCTCACCCTCTTCTCCATCCTGAGGCCGCGGCTCCTCGTTCTCCTGGTTGCCGGAGTCCGATTCGCCCTCCTCCTGCTCGGACTCGCCCTCCTCTTCGCCCGGCGAGGATTCCTGTTCGGACTCCTCCCCTTCTTGCTCCGATTGCTGCTCCTGCTCCTCGCCCTCCCCCTCGGGCTGTTCCTCGTTCTCTTGCCCTTCCCCTTCGCCCTCTTCCTGTTGCTGCTGTTGTTCTTCAGATGGCGGCGGATTTTGAAGCATCTTCTTGAGGAAGAACCGCATGTGATTCAGATTCTTGCGCGCGCCGGCATGGTCCGGGTACTTCTCAAGAACTTCCTCATATCCGCGAATCGAATCCTCGAAGCCCTTTACTGTATCCTCGCGATTGCCCTCAGCTGCCGAATGCTTCGCCATCAATGCGGAGCTGTTCGCCGAATTGTACAAAGCATTCTCGCGAATAAACCTATCCTCGCTCGAGGTCAACGCGTCAAACCCGGCGCGGGCGGCCACCAACGACTCGAGCGCGTCCGCGGGCGAATCGGCATCGAGTAGCGCCTGCTCATACTGCGCGCGCGCTACGCTGTAGTGGACCAAGTCCGACTCGGGGTCGTCCGTCTGAACGTCTCGAAACGTGGCCATGGCCTCGTCCACCGCGCCCGCGCCCAGTTGGTCAAATCCGCCCTGCAGCCGCTCGCGAACATCTTGAGCAGACACGACAGACGCCAAGGCCAGGCAGCAAAACGCGAACGACGCTTTACGCATATTCTTCATCTCCTCTGGCTTCCGCGGCGCGCGCGCGCCTCGCGCGAAATTTGGGCAGCATGATAATCCATAACCCCTCCCCCGCAAAACAAAAGATAGCCAATGCCAAGGGCCACTGATACCGATTAACCAACTGAAAACGTATGTCGCTCGACACCGTCCGCGACGCGAGCAGTTCGATGAGCCCGTAAATCTTCTCGACATCGGTGTTGCCGGGAGTTGATCGATGATACCCGCCCGCGCCATCAACCGCGATGCGCTGCAAGGTATCCTCGTCGAGCTTCGAGAGATGTCCCCCCATTCCGGCCGCTGCGCCGACCCGCCGGTCAAGGGGATTCATGTACGTGATTTCCGTCCCGCGGGGATCGCCCACCCCGATCACATATACGTGGGCAAGTTCCGACGCCTCAGCGGCCAAGGCGACCGCGTCCCCAGACACCTCCTCGCCATCGGAAATGAGTATGATGGCGCGGGCGTCGTTCGAATAATCGCCGGTCTCCTCCGCGTGTTCCTTGTAAGTCTTGATCGCCACTTCCAGGGCCGCGGCGATGTCCGTCCCTTCGAGGCTAATGGAATCCGTGGTAACCGCGTTGAGCACGGATCGGAAATACCCAAGATCCAACGTGAGGGGACACATCAATTCCGCCGCGCCCGAAAAGGCGATCAGGCCAAAGCGGTCGCCCGGTGTAAGCTCGAGTATCGAGTCGATCTTCAGTTTCGCGCGTCCCAACCGGTTTGGCAGAGGGTTCTCCGCGAGCATGCTCTCGGACGTGTCCAAGAGCACGAGGATGTCATGACTCTGCCGGTGGACCTCCTGCCACGAACGACCCCAACGCGGTTCGGCAAAGACGATGGACATAAACGCGAACCCCAGCAGCGCAAGCCAAAACAGGGGGCGACGCAGATTCGGATCGTGGCCAACGAGAAGCCGGGGCGCCAGGCGCAGATCCACAAAGCGCGCGAGCCGCACTTCGCGATGCTTCTCTAGCCGCAAGAGCAAGTAGGTCAATCCGCCAAGCGCCAAAATAGCCAACCCGAGCCACCAATGAAGCCGACTCAACGGGAACGCAAATCCGATGTTATTCATGCACAGCCTTCATTTGATTCCGTTGTCCAACCAGGCTTCTCCCGGTAACATTCGCTTTCGAATACAGCACCGACAATGGTCGCCAGGACTGTCATCCTGAGCGAATGCGAAGGATCTCTTTCGTGCGTAAATCGTTGGCGGAAGAGAGATTCTTCACTTCGTTCAGAATGACGATGTAGCGAGATTGCCGCCTTGTGTCGGTGGCTTCGATCTTGCCTCAGTCCAGGATATCGTCCATCGATCTCGCGCATCCTCAAAGTCTTGCTACGAATGCGTCTGCGAAGGCACGATTCGACAAAGGGTAGCGTCATTCGGGTCTGTCCCCCTTCTTGCGGCTCTTTCCATCGCGCCTACGGAACCGATTCAAACCAGCGCCTCCTGCTGAAAATGGCGACAACCATAAGACCGGTTCCCGCGAGGGCGTAGGGAACAAAACCGTCGTCGTAGTCGTAGACATCCCCAATCTCGATTTCCGTGGCCTCAAGTTCGTTGATCTCCTGATAAGCGCCCCGTAACGATTTGGTGTCCGTCGCGCGGTAGTACTTTCCTCCGGTAATGTTTGCGATCCGGCGGAGCGTTTCCTCGTCGATCGGCGCCCTGGAGGTGGTCGACATCTGACCGAAGAGCGTGTTCTGCATCACCACGCCGCCGCTCGGCGAACCGGCGCCGATGGTATACACACGGATGCCGAATTTCTTCGCCACCTGAGCGGCCGTAATCGGATCCAGGTTTCCCGAATTGTTGTTCCCGTCGGTCAACAGGATGATGACCTTAGATTTCGCCTCCGATTTATCCAAGTTCGCCACCGCAAGGCCTATCGCCGAACCAATGGCCGTGCTGTGCGTCTTCTCGTCGTTACGATCGATGACCACTCGGTCCAGTTCGCGTTCGAACACGCCATAGTCCAGGGTCAACGGGCATTGTCTCCACGCCCGAGCCGCGTATAGCACCATGCCCAGCCGATCCAGACCATAGCGGTCTGCCGGCCGAACCTTGCGGTCATCCAGGAAATCGCGCACCGCCTCCTTCGTCACATACAGGCGGTCGCGCAAACGGTTGTCCACACGCAGATCGCGCTCGAGCATACTTCCCGACACGTCCACGCATAGAAGAATATCCTTGACGTCGGCGCTCTCAACGCGCGGACGCATCCCGTTGAGCGGGCGCGCCAACGCAATGATGAGAAGCACCAGTCCCGCCGCTCGAAGAAGCGCAGGCAGCCTGCGAAGAAGCGCGCCGCGGTGCCCGCGTATCCGCACCAGAATGTCTCCCGTAGATACGCTGATGGCCCCAGACGGACGAGCGGTGGCCTCCATAAAAAACAACGCCAGAACAAGGAGGATGAGGAGCAGCATCCACGGGTGCGTGAGAACGTCGAATCGAAAGGCGTTGAACAGGCTCATGCGGCCTCCTCCCCCGCCTTCTCTTCAACCTTCGGCACGGTCTCATCGACAAACTGCAACACCTGCGCGAAGCTCTTTTCCATCTCATGCAGAGTCGGGAGGTACCGTGCGAATTTCACCTGGTCGCTATGGCGCAGAATCTCGGCGACAAGTCTTTCGTGCGAATCATCGAGCAATCCGACGCTGGAAATCTCCGCTAGGAACTCCGGCGTCGTTTGCTCCGGCGCGTGGACATGAAATCGATCCTCGATGTAATACCGAACGATTCCCGAGAGATCCACATAATACTGCCCAATCTTGCCTTGCTTCGGATACTGGCGCTTGTCCAGGATCTCGAGCCGCTCGAAGGCAAGTTCCCAAGGCCGCTTCGACGGCGCGATGTGTGCCTGTTCCGGACGGCGCCGCCACCACAGAGCAAACACCACGGCCGCGACGGCCGCGATGAACAGCGCCCAAAAGTACCAACGTGCGTAGAGCGGCGGTGGCGACAGAACGGGATCGGCCAGTTCCGAAAGGAACGCCATGGCCTCAGCCTCCTCCGCTTCCGTCAAGTCGCGCACACGCAATGAGGGCGAAGGGATCTCGACTCGTCCCTCTTCTCCCCACGTCACGACGACAGGCTCAATAAAGTAGTCCCCGACGAGAATCGGATCCAAGACGTAGCGTTCGGTAGTCCGCGCGACTCCGCCCTTGAGCAATTCGCGTTCGTACTCGGGCTCCCCATACACCCCCAGCCCGCCGAAGCGATCCACCATGCTCTCGATTCGGACTTCCACATCCGGCGGCGCTTCGACGATGACCGAGAACACCGACTGCTTGTGGTACGGCATGATAGGGGGATCCAGCGTCGCGTGCGCCACGACACCCTCGTCCGCGGCGCCTACCGCCATCAGCGCTATAACCAGCAAGTTGCTCACGGGGCGGCGCCGTCCATCGCCATGATGCGGTCCATGTGGACCTTTACATTGCCCGCCCGCAGAGTCTCTTCGATAAACGCGCTGAGAAGTTCGTGTTCCTTCTGCGCCCGATACATAGATTCGGCCCGCTCCCGAACCGCGTCGAAGGGCTTGACCTTTCCCGGCCTCACCGTGCCCGCGAACGCGTGCCAAGTGTCTTCGGATTCGATGGCCGCCGAACCCGTCTCGCTGGCAAGGACCTTCTCAGCCAATAGCCGCTGAGCCGCCGCGGGAATCGCCCCACCCGTTATCCGGCTACCCCGTATCTGAACGGAAACCGCCTCTTCTCCAGAGAGTCCCGATTCCGCCTCGGCAGGCGTGGCGCCTTGGGCGAGTTTACCCACCGCCGAGGAGGGCTCCGTAAACCGCGCGATTTCCGCCTGGTAGAAACGCTCGACATCGCCCGGCGTCACGTTCAGCCGCGACTGAATCTCGTCTTCAATGAGCTTGCGGACAATCAGGTCGTCCACCTGACGCGACAGCATCTCCTGAACTTCCTGGTCTGCGTCAAGATTCAGGCGGCGCGCCTTCCCGGCCAGTAGGCGCTGTGCGATAACGTTCCGCGCGAAATCCGCCTTCTTCTCCGGCGTATCAACGGCGCCGCCCACCGCCTGGGGGAGCTTAGCTAACTCCCGTTCGAGGTCGCTACGGGTGAACGGCTCGCCGTCGAATTCCGCGAGCACAACCGCTCCCGGCTCGGAGGCGCCGCCCGGCTCGTCCACGGCGCTGCGTTTTCGGATTTGCCGCCGCAACGCCGCCGAACGCCCCTGTTTATCGAGGCAAAGTAAGATCTTCTTTTCGATCTCGGGTTTCAGCCCGGACTCCGGGTCCAGCATTTCGGATTGATAGAGATACAGCAACGCCGTCTCGTAATCCTCGCCGTCGAGCGCGAGCCTGGCCACGCTGTAACAAACCTTTGCGCGCGCCGCCTCTTCGAGAACGGCCTTGTCCAAATAGTCTTCGTAAACGCGCACCGCGGCCTTCGGTTGGTTATTCTCCGCCAGGTACACCGCATATTCGCGGAGCCGCTCCACCCCCAGCCCAGCCGAACTCCGCGAATCCGGGCGAAAATGGTTGAGGCCCGCCTGGACCACGAAGACCACTGCCACCGTCGCCAGGATCGTCACGCCCACGCGAGTCCCCCCAAATCCATGCCGCGGGCTCTCAGGAACGCGGTAGTCCGCGCGAAATTCCTTTAGTCTATCGGGGGTTTCTTCAGACATGCATTCCTTCGTTCGGTCCTTCTGGCGGGTTAAGCGGAACGCCGCTCGCGCATGCGGAAAAACTTGTATAACTCCTCGACATAGGAGGCATCTGTGCGGACATGAATGGAATCCACACGGGTGCGTTGGAAGATTTCATCGCGTTTTCGAGAGCGGCTGGCCGCGACCTCCTCATAGGCTGTGCGCACAGCCGGGTCCGAGGTGTCCACCAACGTCTCACGGTCGGTTTCCGCGTCCTGCACATTGATCAGGCCCACATCGGGCAATTCTTCCTCTCGGGGATCGGTGACGGTTACCGCGACCACATCGTGCCGTTTGTTCGCGATGCGCAAGGGGACTTCGTAGTCGTCTTCCATAAAGTCGGAGACAAGGAACGCCACGGCCCGCCTTTTGGTAACGCCACCAAGAAAGTGCAGCGCCTCTGGAATATTGGTTCCCCGGCCCTCGGGCTTGAAATATAGGACCTCCCGAACCACGCGAAGCACATGCCTGCGTCCCTTATTCGGCGGCACATACAGCTCGACCTCGTGCGTAAAAATGATGAGGCCGACTTTGTCGTTGTTTTTGATTGCGGAGAACGCCAGGACAGCGCACAGTTCCGCGGCGAGTTCGTTTTTGAAGCGTCCCTTGCTCCCGAACCGGCCCGAACCACTCGCATCCACGAGCAGCATGACCGTCAGTTCCCGCTCCTCGACCAGCTTCTTGATGTGAGGGACCGAAGTTCGCGCGGTCACATTCCAATCGATCAAGCGGACATCGTCGCCCGGGACATACTCGCGTACTTCCTCGAACTCCATCCCCTGGCCGCGAAAGACGCTCTGGTATTGGCCCGCCAAAATGTCATTCACCATGTGGCTCGTGCGAATCTGGATGTGACGAATCGTCTTCATCACTTCCTGAGGGATCACCCGACCGCAACCTCCGCGCACGTGGACTCACACCCACCCTAAGACGTTAAAGCGCCACTTTGAAGCTATGGGCTCTAGCTCTGAGAAACCGTCTCGGGAATGGTCGCAACAACCGTTTGGCCGCACTCGCGGCACTCACCTTCAAGGTACACGACTCCGTTCACTTCGTACTCGTCCGGATCATCAATCCCGACATTGTCTCTGCCGCAATAATCGCACCACATGACGGCTACCAAATCCAATTGGTCCCATTCGTCACGGGAGCTGAAGTCGCGGCTGATCCTATCTTCCTTCATATTCGCCCTTGCTATACCAGTTTGTTCGGTGTAATGAGTGAGAACGCCACAAAATGTGGCGGCGGTCCTTAAGGCACCGGTACGGCCTCAAGCACTCTCCGTATAAGGTCTTCGGTCGTAATATTTTCTGCCTCCGCCTCGTAGGTTACGATGACGCGGTGGCGCAAAATATCCATAGCTACTTGCTTCACATCGTTCGGAAAAACGTTGCCTTCTCCCTGCACAAAGGCCAACGCTCGCGCCGCCTGCTGCAAATACATCGTCGCGCGGGGCGAAGCGCCATATTCGATCAAGTTCTTCAGATCCAGCCCGAACAGCTCCGGATTGCGTGTGGCGCGTACGATATCGACGATATAATTCTTCGCCTTCTCATCGACATACACCTGATTGACCAGTTCGCGCGCGTCGAGGATCTCGGGTTTCGTGACAACGGCATCGATCCGCGATTCATGTAAAACGTCCACGCGGTCCATGATCTCACGCTCTTCCGCTTTCGAGGGATAGGTAACCTTGATTTTGAACATAAACCGGTCGACCTGCGCCTCGGGCAACGGATAGGTGCCCTCCTGCTCGATAGGGTTCTGGGTCGCCAACACCATGAATGGCGCATCCAGCCCGTAAGTTTCGTTACCTATCGTCACTTGGCGCTCCTGCATCGCTTCCAGCAGTGCGCTCTGGACTTTCGCCGGCGCGCGATTCACCTCGTCCGCCAGAACAATATTGCCAAATATAGGGCCCTTCTTCGTAGAATACTCACCATCGCGCGGATTGTATACGAGCGTTCCAATCAGGTCGGCGGGCAACAGGTCGGGCGTAAACTGAATGCGCGAGAAAGCGCAGTCCATGGTTTGCGCTAAAGCCTTGACCGCCGTCGTCTTAGCGAGCCCAGGAACCCCCTCGACGAGGACGTGGCCATTGGCAAGAAGTCCCACGATAAGGCGATCTACCAGGTACTCCTGACCGACAATGGCTCTGCCGATCTCCCGGCGCATGTTGGCGACGAAACGCGACTGTTCCTCCACGCTGCGACGAATCGCCTCGACGCTCTGAACCATCAACCAACTCCTTCAAATAAATCGACGCCGTGTACCGACAAAATATTCAGTTCATCCGTGGGATTCGCGGTCTGGCCCTTTAGACTCCAGCCGACCAGAAACCGCGCGCTCCACATCCCGGAAAACGCCGTCTAACTCGTCTTCCGTGGGACGTACGCCGCCAAATCCGACCTCGTGAGTACGCGACTTCAGACGCTTTAACAGGTCAGCATGGCTCTCTTCACCGGCGCTTTCCGCAGCTCCAACTAACGCCGTAAAATACTCGTAATATCGACCATCCAGCCGATGGCGCCGCGCACGATGCAGGATTTCCTGAACGGATTGACCGTCCGAGGGAGCGTCCGCGGCAACGGCAACCGAGCGCATCCGGCTATTATACACCAAAAGCGTCACAAAGATCGAGAGCGCGAAGAAAGCCCCAAGGCAGCCGGAGATCCAAGGTACGATACTTGGGGAACGTACCAGGATGGGAAGCGATTGAGCCCTAAGTGTGGGGTAGACACCGAGCTCAGAGGGGTTCGCTTCCGAGTTTTCGCTTCCCAGGGGGGGTGCGGCCTCGGGGTTGGGGTAGCCAATAGTAACGGCCGGCCACTCAAATTCGCCGACCTCTTGCGGGATTATCTCCACGGCTTGGGTAATAGTGAACGTGTCGCGACGAAGCTCTGAAACAGCCTCTCTCACAACAACGTTTCCCCATTCAATCGATTCGAATTCGGGTGGCATGACGGCGAAATCGCGCGCATCGCCCCGCCAGGAGACTTCGTAGGACAGCGCGTAAGGCTGTCCAATTCGCGCATCCCTCTCCGGGATAACGACTTGCAGACTCGGCTCCTGAGCCGTGGCGAGAGCCCCACTGCCAAGAATCCAAACAAGAACTCGAAGATTTCCCATTCTTTCCCCTAACTTCCAATTGGAATAATGCATGATTCATGCCAACAACAAAAGTACGGTGAAACACACCGCCCCGGGTTATCCTCAGCCATCCGCGATAACCGCATATGAGGCTTCTCGGAACATAAAGTATGATTTGGGGCGCGATTCGCGGTCGGTCAGTCGTTCGCTCACGGGAAAAAACGACTAGCCCGGCCTATTCCTAACATCTTCTCAGCGGGATCCCAATGTAACGCCTTATTTACAAATGATTTACACAATTCCATAGAATTCTGTCAGCGCGTTCCTCTCCCAGTTTCCAGCGAAACTGGCCCACGCTCCTAAGAAACACGGCTCAGATTAAGGGGCTCATTTGAATGTGGGAGCGCCGCCTCAGCGGTCGTTGAGCAGAGAGAAGACTTCCGACATAGGTCGACGGCTGGGGGCGGCTGTCCCACATTCGTGCTTTTGAACAACAAGAAGGTCTATCGATTCATATATGGTGTAACCATTCCGCGGGCGCTCCAGTATAGGCAATAACAGAACGAAGCGTGGCTACTTCACAGGGAGCGACTATCATGATTATGGCGGACATCCTTCAGATTCTCCTCCTGATATTGGGTGGAATCATCATTGTGGTGTGTTATTGGTTGCTGTTCGAGGCGCCAACGCCCCGCTGGGTAGAGCGTTCGCGGAAACAATACGCTGAGCACCCCTTCCGAGCCATATTTGTGGGCATTTCCCTGCTTGCGCTGCCTCTGTTGGCGACCGTGACTTTAATTCAGTCGCCAGCACAGGCCATCGGGTTCTTTCTACTATTTGCCCTTATCTTGATGGGGCTCCTCGGCTCCACGGGATTGGCGCGCCACGTAGGTACGCAACTCGCGTCGGCGGCCGACGAAACGCAGCCGTGGCGCCGCGTTCTCCGGGGTGGCGCCGTGTTAGCCATTTCGTGCGTAATGCCTTTCCTAGTGGTTTGATTTATAGTTGAGGGAATTTATCTTTTATCGTATGTGTTCTCT
>CAYNZS010000058.1:0-17610 GCA_964401695.1 uncultured Nitrospirales bacterium | reverse complement strand
ATTACGGCAAGTACCGGCCCCAAGGCCACACGGCTAACAAACAGAAGATTTTCTCATTGCCGATGCCTCAAAGAATGGGGGCTTGACATAAGTACGCATTAACTTTCACAATCTGTGCTATTCGCTTAACTCTTGTGCCAACCCTCTGGTGAACGCGGAAATCGTCGATACATGAAGAAGAAAGAGAGTCGCAACCAAGACTACGGCGGCTGCCTGGCATATGGACTCAGGGGGGTTGTGGCGAGCTGTTTTATGGAGGTGGCCATCCCTCTCGCAAAATACTTTCCGCGGCGGCTATATACGGCAGGCGGGGTGAGTGCCGTCTGCTTCTTAGCGCGCTTGCTGCCAGGGCTCCGGCGGACCGTCGCCGCGAATATTAAGGAAGTCAGAGAGGGGCTTGACGCCCATGAGCTGAAACGCTACGTCTACGAGAACTTAGCGAATACATTTGCCAGAAAGTGGACCGATGCCTTCTTCCTCTCAAGGCTGGACAAACGCTTTGTTGAAACCAATGTCGACGTGGTCGGACTGGAAAAATACAACGCCGCCCGCGCTGAGGGGCGAGGCGTGCTGTTGCTCACCTGCCATGTTGGTTCTTTTCCCGTCCTGGCTTATGCTGCGTTGCCGCGCTTGGGCGGTTCCGTATTGGCACCGTTCCGGCGTATTTTCCATACGCGAATACATGAAAAAATCCGTGCTTTGAGCGGCGCGAACGGCGCCCTTGTGGCGCATCCTGGAGGCGCTCTAAAAGCGATTCTCTCACAACTTCGGGCTGGGGAGACCGTCCTGATGGCTGCCGACCATCTCACGTCGCTAAGCGGCATGCTCGTAACGTATTTCGGACATGAAACACTGATGCCCGCGGGACCGGCCACGCTGGCATGCCGCTGTCGCCCCGTAACGATGCCTTGCTTGTGTGTCCGGACGGAGACCGGCAAGTTCAGACTCGAATTCGGGGATCCGTTTGCCGTACCGGAAGTAGGCGGAAAACTGACCGACGATCATCTGCTCAAGTTGGCGCAACAGTACATCCGCTATTTCGAAGGGTGTGTGCGGCGATATCCCGAGCAGTGGGAATGCTTCTTCCCGCTTTGGCCCAAATCGTTCGAGGATAAGGATATCCAAGAATTCGCCAAGAAATACGGCGTCGTCACATGACGGCACGCGCTGGCTCGCGTCGCGATAGAGGGGCCAGGTTAACTTCGTTTGACGTCCGCCGCGGGGTCCCACTGACTCGTCTGCGTCAATCGACTTCGCCAGCATCCTCTCGTAGAACGACGCGATCATGGTGTCCGCGTCCGGCGTGAGGCAAAGGGAACGATGCGCGCCACGAATCTTTTGTCCGCCTTCCGGGGCATCGAAAAGTGTTCGCATGCACTCGCGCGCTCCCTCCTTAATCAGGTCACGGCGAAAATAGATCATCTCGACGGAAATGGGGAAACGGCCTTCCCCTGCATTTGTTGAGGGTCCTCGCATCAGCCTATCCCGAAAACCCGAATCGGTGTACAAATCTCGAAGTTCCTTGCCACTTTCAACGTGATAGTCGTGCCCTGCGTAGCGCCGAGACGTCGGGCGCGCCCACACGTTCGAGCAAGTTGCGAACCAGGGCTTCGCTGTATTCGCCAACTTGAGGATCGACGCCGCCGGGGATAAGCAAGATCGGAACTGTAGCGTTCTCAGAGTCGGGAATGCTGCCTGGGAGCGCACTTCTTACGAAATACATCCCCGTCATAGGCCTGCCGAACCAGTCGAAAACAACGCGGCTTTCAATCCCATCAATATAGCGCGCGTGAATTGTGTAATCGTCGCTATTCATCTTCTCGATCCTATATCACCGGTTTTCCTCTTTCTTTCCATAGCCCAGGGCAATTCGCGCCGCGTGGCCGATTGAATTCCAGAATCGAAACTCGGGTACGGCTACCGTCGCTCCCACGGCTGGCAGTTCAAAGGGCACGTAGGAGTGGTCGCGCCAGGTTAGAAAGCAATAATTCTCGCCGTCGACTGGCCCTCTAAAATCGACGACGATCACCTTGGGGCGGCCTTCTGGCGACACCTTTTCCACTGTAACGGTCGTGCTATCGACTGACACCGAATATCCTGGAGCGAGAGGATGTGTTTCGGGGCGTCTGAATATCTTCGAGAAAGGGGGAGAAAGAAAGGTCTCGCTTAGTTCTATTGAGAGCGAGTTGTCGTCGACTCGTGTAACCGATATTTCACCCGTGCCGGCGCTTAACCAAAGCCAACGGAGAGGGAGCGCGTCTTCCAACCCGGAGCGAACAAAAAGGGGAATGCTGGCCGCCAGCAGATCCATAGGGGAGTTGATTACAACGATACGTTGTTCTGTAGCGGGAGTGCTGGCGCTAATGTGCTTGGAGGAGCGGTCCATGAATCCGATAACATAACTCGTGAAGAGTAAGGCGATGGGGGAGATCGCCAGATGCAAAACGATCGCGCCATAGAATAGCACCTTCGGCATCCGTAACGCGGGCGCGCACGGCCCCGGAGGCGAGCGACTCTCGATAATGGTGTTGAGGATCATGGCGATCAGGGCCGAAGCGCCTATGCTCGCTATGAGTAGATTTCGGTCCGATGGCATCGTAGCGCACGCCGGGACAACCGCGAGCAGGCTGCCCGTGGTCCAGAATTTCGCCATCGAGTTCGTTCTCAGGAAGGGCCAGACAGCCCATGCCAAAAGACCGAGTATCGGAAGGATGAGGAGCACGTAAGGGGTCTGCAAGGGGTACGGCAGCATGTTCCAGAGCGTACTGTCCGGCGCGGCGAACAAGCCGAGGGTCATCACCGGAAAATAGGACGTCAAGTGGCGCGCAAATACCGGAAACTCGCCGGCGGGATCTACGTACATCCACGAGCCGTGGACCCCATGGCCGAGGCCTGAGTAGATGCCTCTCCATATCAGCACGGCCGCGAGGTAAGGAATGAGGAGCGCGAAAGCCCGAGAAAACCCGGGCAGGTCGAAGACCGGACCTTCCGACCCGGCGGTACTGGCATTCCGCTGGCTCAGTGGATCGAGGAAGAGGGCGTACGCGAAAAAATATCCTCCCACAGCGACCGCCGCCTCCGAACTGAAGAGGCCGACTGTCAGAAGTACCAGCGAGATGGGGAGATACGGCATCCAATCCCCCAGAGGAAGAACCTTAGATGCCCCGCTCCGCCATCGGTGATGCGCCCACAACGAACCAACGCAGAAGAGTCCGCCCAGCAATGAGTTGCGATTGCTGAGCCACCCGGCCGCTATGCCGTGTCCGCTGTCCACGGCGAAAATGAGTGCTGCCAATCCCGCGACGAATCCGGTATGAATGATTCGGCGGTAGAGAGTCGCCGTGACGAGGCATAAGCCTCCGTACAGAAGGAGGTTATGGAGATGCATCGGGAATGGGCGCTCGCCGAAGAGCTTGAAGTCCACCCAATGGGTCAACGACGCGAGGGGCCGCCAGAGGTCAACTTTCCAGCCATCGACCGCCCACCATGGCATGATTCCGTATTTCATTCTTAACCGATTTCGCTCAGGGTCGCCGTCAGAGAAAGAGAACGTGTTCCATATGGGCTGTTCCAATCCCTCTAGACCAGGGGAGCCCTTGAAAATCGACAGGAAGAAATAGTCGTCTTGAGCGAAACCCACCCAAAGGCTAGGCAGCGTCAGCGCGATTCCGGCGAAACAGGCAAATGCCCCCGCGTGTCTTCCGCTAAGGAGGGAGCGAAGAAGGCCGGACTGACCCACATTTGGTTCGGTGATGCTTTGATCGGTCTCGTTGATATCGTTATCTCGCAAGTTGTTTAAGAGCATTTGGTTGTGGTATGAATCGCAGGGAATGGGAAACCCCTCCGAGACAGGGATGCGCGTCGGTGTCCCACATGAAACGCCGGCAACCTGGGGCGCTGCCACTTCGAGCGGTTGCTCGAATTCCCCAGGCATTCTAAGCTAACAACTAAGAGCGCATTCCGTTACAACTGTTGGAGCCTCGGCGCGCCTTTTCTGAGAACGAATAGCAAGGGCACCCGCGCGACGTGCCCCTACCGCGTAGACTCAGCCGTGGTCTCACAGTCCGGCAGTTGACTGCGGAGAAACGTGACCCTCGCCCCGAACACGGTGTCTGCATCAAGCTTGAGCGTTTTCGAGTTCTTCAGAGTCATTAATTCGGCCACGGAAGCGTTCTGAATTCTGGTCCTTTAAAGGTCGAGGCGCTCGAGGGTGGTGAGCTTGCCAATTGCTACGAAGTTTTCCACCGCCACGGACGATCCTCGGGGGTTTAGCCCTTTCAAATGGATGAATCTACTGAGGATGCCCAGCCCCTCTCCTGTGATGCTTTCCGCCGCTGATATTTTCAAATCCCGAAGCGACGTAAGGTGCGCCATTTGACCGAGTTGCGTATCTGTAATGCTCTTGTTCAAGATATCGAGATAGTATAAATCGTCATGATTGAAGGCACTCAGATAGCTCATATCGTTGCTCGTCCCCTCACCAAGAATCTGAAGCCGGGCGATTTGGTTTGCGGGTATTTCGACTTCGCCCAGCTTCTTCCAGCGGGGCTTCGCTTCCGGATTCCACGGGCCGGTGTAGACCGTCTCCGCCACTCGGTCTTCAGGAAACGGCAAGATCCGCGCGGGCGGCGCAGCCAGCGGGTCAAAGTCCGGTATCCGTTCTACGGAGGGCTCGTTCGGCTCTGTTGGTTCGACTTTCGTGATCGTTGGGACCTCGACATCTGGAGTTAGGTCAGAGGTTCGTTTGGAGAAATCCCGGTACAAAAGCACCCAGAGGACTGTGGTCACCACGAGGCCTACCGCTGAGAGGCCCAAGTAAAGGGCAGGTGCCCTCTCGCCCATCTGACGGGAAACGTCGGCTTTGGCTATTTTTTCCACGTTGGCCATGCTTGAGCTGCGCTTCGTCATGGCCGAACGCAGCGAGTCGGCTTCATTCTTGGCCTATTCAAGGTCGGTGTCATTGGCCAACTGCTGTTCTTGGAGCTCCTGCAAGCTGTTGAGGAGTTCCGCTTCGGCTTCGGAACGACGTGTGGGGGGTCTGGGTATCGCGCAAGCTCGGAGACGGACACCCGGAGAGGCTGGGGGCGACTCCCCGGATGCTCGGTGTGGATGTACGTTTACTTGCCCTTGGCGAGAGCCATGACTTTCTTGGGGGGTTCGCCGTATACGGGAGAATCGGTATCGAAAGAGACGGAGAGGGCATCGCGGAGGGTCTTCTTGCCCATGCCGGATGCCACGGCTTCCTGGGTTACTTCGTGAAGGCGTCCGATGATCTCATTCGTACAACGTTCTTTGCAGGTGTTCGTGACGTTCTTCTGGATGAAACAGCCCATACCGCGCCGCGTGTAGATGAGGCCCATAACTTCGAGGTCGCGGTAGGCTTTGGCGACCGTATTGAAGTTGATATCGAGCTGCTTGGCCAATTTCTGGACTGCGGGCAGTTGATCGTTTTCCTCGAGATCGCCGCGCGCGATGGCAAAACGAATCTCATTCTCGATCTGTAGATATATTGCGATGGGACTATAGATGTTTATGGATTCGAGCATAGTTCCTCTCCTAATTCCCTTAGACGGAATGTAATCATAACAGAGAGTGTATCAGAATGTAAGTCCGATGTTTTGAGTCGTGCTCATGTAAGGTGAAAGTAGGAATGCAATCAGTATGAAATATATACAGATTCTGCATCCTCAAGAATAAATGCTGCTGAGCCCTTGAATGGGAATGCTTGGGTTCGTCGGGGTTTGGATTTGGCGAAGATTCCTGCTGTTCATTTGCTTCAGGTATCCGAGCAATGTGCCGTTAGTCTCTAGAAGGGTTGCCAATGGGGCGACCCCATCCTCGCTAAGCTTTTTAATTTCAATCATTTGCGCGATTTGGCAAGACATGTTAGAATTAATAGAGACGGGCTCTGTATGTTCGCATGGACGGGTTCCTTGCGTCGAGAGTTCGGTTACCACGTGTTTCACTAAGAACCTATTCTAATAAAAAGGCGCGATGAAAATTTACGGATTAACTGGCGGTATAGGGGCGGGAAAGTCGGAGGCGAGCAGCGGGTTTGCGGACGCGGGCGTTCCCGTTATCGATGCCGATTCTATCGCCCATGAAACGCTGCTTCCTGGGGGTGCGGTAGCGGAAGCGATCGTTAAGCGCTTTGGCGAGGGCGTATTGGTGGATGGAGCGATTGATCGCGCAAAGCTGGGGAATATCGTGTTTAACGATCGCGAGAAGCTGAGGGAGCTAAACGGGCTGGTTCATCCGGCTGTTCAATTGGAGATTGCTTCTTTGTGCGCGGAATATGCCGAGGCAGACAAGGAGGCCGTGATTATCGAGACGGCTCTGCACGGCGAAAATGGCAAGCTGGGCGAGAGCTTGGATGGCCTTATTCTCGTGACGTGCCCCGCGGAGACGCGGATTCGGCGCGTGATAGAAAACCGTGGCCTGTCCGAAGCCGAGGCGAAGAGCCGCGTCGATTCGCAGACCCCTCCGGAAAACAAACTGAGCCTGGCGAATTGGGTGATTGACAATTCGGGCTCGGTCGAAGAATTGGAACGTCAAGTGGACGCAGTCGCTAAGGAGCTGTAGCGGATGGATGTGGTAATCAAAAGTTGCCTGCGATGCCGGAATGTTTTCGCCAAGTATTCCGAGTCGAATGTGTGCGAGGAGTGCACGGATGTATTGCGCCGCAATATCTCGGTAATCAAAAAGGCCGTGGAACGGGATTCGGGCGCGACCCCCGAGCAGATTGCCGAAGCCACGGGACTCGCGGTGACGAAGGTGAAAGACCTGATCCATTCCCGCGTTCGCTCTTTCATCACGAGGATCGGGTCTAGCCGCTCCAATGCAACTAATATGACGGGCTTGCGCTCTTCGCGTCCCCGTGCCTGTCTCCGCGTTGCAAAGTGCGCGGCTCCCCGCTAGGATCACGCGCGCCATGACTGAGTATTCCATGAAGGATCTTCTCGCGGAGCCCAGTGAAACAACAACTTCCCGAAGCCGTTTTCCAACGAACTTTCCCGGACGCGGGGGAACCGCGCGTTGCCCGCGCGCCGGGCCGCGTCAACCTGATTGGCGAGCATATCGATTATCAGGGGCTATCGGTGTTGCCGATGGCGATTGACCGGTCGGTGCGGATGGCTTACTCGACACGGGCCGGGTCTCGCATCGACATTGCCAGCGTTGCCCCGTCTCGATTTCCGGCGGAGTCATTCGACAATAGCGAAGGGATTGCGCTCTCCGGGCAGGGATCGTGGGCCAACTACTGCAAGGTCGCGGTCAACGAACTCAATACCCACTTCGGCGTACGGGATTTTCCGGGGATGTCCGCCGTTGTCGCGGGGACGGTTCCGGTGGGCGCAGGGCTGAGTTCTTCGTCCGCTCTCGTAGTCTCCTTTGCGCTTGCGTATCTGGATGTCTTGGGATTGCGCCTAGACGGGAACATCGACCGGCTTGGACTGGCCGATGTGTTGGCGCGGGCCGAGCGCGGCGTGGGCACGGAGAGTGGGGGAATGGACCAGGCGATTTTGTTGTGCGGTGAGCCGGGTTGCGCAATGAAGATCGATTTCGGACCGTTGCGGTGCGAACCGGTCCCCTTAAGCGAAGCCTTCAGCTTTGTAGTCTGCGACTCTATGGTGGCCGCGGAGAAGTCTGGCGCGGCGCGGCATCGGTATAACGAGGGGCCGCAGATGTCTCGGCTTATATGCGCGATAGTGGAGAAACGCCTGCGCGAGGAGATCGACCCGGAGCTGGGGCTCGTGAACCTGAGCGAACTCTGGTTGGGATCGTTATGTCTCACACACGACGAGGCCGCAGAGTTGTTTGACGACTTGTTTGCCAAGGAGACGATGACGTGGAAGCAGGTGGCTCGGTATCTTGAAATGGATGTCGCCGCGATTCGCGAGCGATATGCGCCGGACTTGGTGGAACCACCCATGGGGCTGCCGTTCCGGGCGCGCGCACGGCATATTCGGACGGAGTATCGACGTGTCGAACAGGCTCGAGACGCGCTCTTGTCGGGCGATCTGGAGCGTTTGGGCGACCTGATGAATGCCTCGCACGCGAGCTGCGCTGACGACTATGGGGTGAGCGCCCCGGAGCTGGATCGACTCGTCGGCTTGGCCTTGGAGCATGGCGCGCTGGGAGCGCGTTTGACGGGGGCGGGCTTCGGGGGCTTTACGGTCTCGCTGGTTCGCTCGGATGAAGTGGAGTCCTTTGTTGCCACAATGAAAAGGATATACTATGCGAGGGAACGGGATGTTGCGCCAGGCCGCGATGTCTGTTTTGAAGCCGTCTCGGGTCCGGGCGCGGGCTACGAAAAGGCAGGTGGAATGATTGAGGAAAAGGCGAATCCGTGAACGCTTCTACGCGGAAATCGGCTGTCGCGCGGAAGAATGTCCGGGACCGCCTGGAGGAAAGAGAGCGGTCGGAGCTTGCTCCCTATGCCGCGCTGTCGGGGGACTCGAAAGGCCGTCGCCGCGCGGAAGAGGAGCATCCTTATCGCACGGCGTATCAGCGGGATCGCGACCGTATTCTTCACAGCAAGGCGTTTCGCAGGCTCAAGAGGAAGACGCAAGTCTTCCTTGCGCCCGAGGGCGATCATTTTAGAACGCGGCTCACGCATACGCTCGAAGTGGCGCAAATCGCGCGGACGGTTGCCCGGGTTCTATTTCTGAACGAAGATCTAGTCGAAGCGATCGCGTTGGGGCATGACCTGGGCCACACTCCTTTTGGCCATGCGGGCGAGGCGGCGCTTAACGAGTGTTACGAGCCTGGTTTTCGCCATTTCGAGCAGAGCCTGCGGATTGTGGATTTCCTCGAATCGACGCGGCACGGCCCTGGGCTCAATCTGACGCATGAAGTTCGCGATGGGATCTTGCAGCACTCGAGGGGTAAGGTGGTAATACTCGGGCTCGAAGGACCTGTAGCGAATACGCTGGAAGGGCAGGTGGTGAGTGTGTGCGACGCGATAGCGTATGTCAACCATGACATTGATGACGCGATTCGCGCCGGTGTACTGTTGATGGCTGACCTGCCTTCGAAGGCGATCATGTTATTGGGCGATACGACCTCGGAGCGAATCAATATGATGGTCGGCGGCCTCATAGAAGGAAGCCGGGACGGCAAGGTTGACGTGACGCCGGATATCAAGGCCGCTTTAAACGCGTTGCGCGATTATCTGTATGCGCAGGTCTATACCAGCGAACCCATCGGTTGTGAAATCGAAAAATCGAAGCGGTTGCTGCGCGATATGTACCGCCACTTGGTTAAACATCCTCCCGACGATTTGCCGCTCGCCGTGGAGTCGGATTCGTTGGAGCGCCGGGTGGTCGATGTGCTGGCTGGGATGACCGACCAGTACGCCTTGCAGTTCTACAAGGAAACGTTCTTCCCTCAAGCTTGGCCGGTATGAGTGATGACCGGATCCTGGCCGTCGTTGGGGGGTCGGGCCTAGCGCTTGAATCGTTGCTGGACACCGTGCACGAAGAAGTTCACCTCCCTGCCCCGCCCCACCTAGACCTCGTTCCAGGCCATCGTGGAGTGATTCTCTTTGGCGTGTGCGAAGGCAGGCCCTTGGCTGTTCAGTGTGGGCGCCGCCACTTTTACGAGGGCGTTGGGTATGAGGCTATCGCGGAGACGACCGGCCGGCTCGGGGGCTTTGGCGTTACGGATGTCTTGCTGACGAACGCGGCAGGCGGCCTCCGCGCCGAGGCGCAGCCGGGCGAGTTGATGGCGGTCACGCGTGTGAGGGCGTGGCCGTTTCGCCGGTGGGAGGTGGAGAAAGCGAAGTGGAGCATGGACTTTCTTCTGCCTGGGTGCGACAGCGTGGGGGAGTATGCTTGGGTGCACGGTCCGAGCTACGAGACGCGCGCAGAGGTCGCCGCGCTTTGTGCGCAAGGAGCGGCCGCGGTGGGGATGAGCGCCGCGCCGGAAGCGCACCGGTGCAAAGAGTCGGACTTGCGGGTAGGGGCCGTTTCGTGCCTGACGAACAATTGCCAGAACCCGGTTAAGCTAACCCATGAGCACATTATGAAAACGGCGGGAGAGTCGTCGGCCCGCCTATGCGGCCTGATTCGGACTTTCGTCAACCGCGAATACGGGGCGTGACCACAAAAAGGCCACGCCACCGTAGCAGCGCCGCCCGGAAAAATAGATGAGTGGGTGTCGTTAGCGCGTGACGCTATTCGGCCTTGCCGAGCATTTGCGAAACGTCGAATCCGAGCAGAGTTTCCAACGCGCGAATGGTCGAGATCAGTTGATTGACAACGTCGAGAATGATCTCGATGCTCTGAGCCGGGGCCGGCTGCGCCTTCGTGATGGCTCTGATATGCACTTGACTCTTTCTCCCAATTGACCTGCCTGCGTGATCCGAATTGTTGAATTTACCTACGTCTTCATTGCCAGTGAAAGTTGGATCCGTTACAGTATTGATCCGACACCCACGGCACGACCGCGAGTATATCCCAGGGGGGGGATTCCATGCAAGACTTCAGCACTGCAATACGGTTCCATGGGTCCACTTCTTCCCGTTCGGTTGGTGTAAGAGGGGTGTAGGGCATCGTAGCGGTTTCCTTTCGGTTCTGAGTTCCCAAAACCAAGATACCGAAAACACGCTGCGATGTTCTTTCTTTTTTCCACAATCGCTCGGGAATCACCAACAAGAAAAGTGGACCCCCTTACCCACCGCCCACATCCGTTGCCGCTCACGGTGAGCGACGGATGACTCCGGCGGGAAAGGGCTCAGCCACGAGCCTAAACCAAAAAACCATGCCTGTTGCACTTAACTTATTACATGAATCCGGATTTCCGCTTGAGCGAGGGGCACGAAAATCGGTATGGTACGTTGCATGGGAAGAGATACGGTAAAGTTCAAATGCCACCATTGTGGTCATTGTTGTACCGAAGTGGTCTGCCTGCCGTCGCCCTGGGATGTGAAGCGGATCGAGAAAATGGTGGATGCGGATCCGTATGAGTTTCTTGAGTTTCTCGAACCGGACGAGATTGAGGGGGTGGAGGAGGATGATCCGACTTGGTTGAGCGTGGGGGGCAAGCGCTACTTAATGGCGCTGGATCGCCATGAGACGAAAGGGTGCCACTTTCTGGATCGGAAGACGAAGCATTGCACCATCTATAAGGCGCGGCCGCTGCTGTGCCGACTTTATCCGTTCAAGGTTCAAGAGGCGAAGGACGGGGAATACAAAGGGTTCACGCTTCACAAGGATGTGGGATGTCCGAAGCATCGGGACGGTGCGTTAGAGACAGAACCACTTCACGACTTGTATGTTCAGGACGACATCAACCAGGAAGATTACCACGAACTCGTGGAGATTTTTAACGCGCGCGAGTATGAAAACAAGGAACCCGAAGATTTCGTGACCATCTTCATGGACGGCCTCTCGGCGTTTCTGACGGACGAGGAAGGGGATTGACCCTGGCGTTTGTCCCGTGCCCCGAATCCGTTTCTCCGGCGACACGCATGGGGTCTGTCCCTGTTGCGTCTTCTTCTTCGAGGGAAGACGAATGGCGTCCGCGTTTCGCTAGGCAGCCCTGGATATCGATAACCCATGCCGCTTGAAATCGTAAACCAAAGAGTTCCTCCTACGCGCGCGTTGGTTCTCGCTCAGAATTCTCGCGGCAAGCCCTTCTCGGCAACCGATATGAATCGGTGGATTCGCCTTAACCGTATGCTGTACGGGACGGAGAAGGTCGACGTATTGACCCGTGGAGCATTCCTCCCCGACTTTCAAGTGGCCGTGGACTATGCCCGTCTGCTGGATGTGCGGGTATCGTTGCGCACGGATTGCGTGGAAGGACCGCCGGCGCATGAGACTCTGAGCCGTTATGGCTTTCACGATCTGTTCGTCAGCCCCTCGCCGAAGGCCACGTATTTTGACGCGTGGGTCGATGCGTGTACCGAATTAGGACTGGAGTTTCGCGTCCAGCTTCCTCCTGTTTGGCAGAACGACGCCCCGGAAAGGCTAGGCGCAAGGCTCGCGGGCGCGGGGGCTGTCGCGGCGACCTTCATGGCCTCCGATCCCTTCTCGACGCGGCACGCCTGCAGCGATGGAAGCGAGAGCAAGAAGGCGCTGGAGTGGACAATGCGTACCGCGGAGGTTTTGCGCTCACACGAGGTTGACGTAAGCTTCTACGGCTTTCCGGACTGTGTGGTTCCGGAAGGTTTGAAGGGATTCGGCGGTCCGGGCTTCCTCTATTTCGACGATCACCAACAATATGCTAAGCCCTCCTATGATCTGGCCCTCAGTCTCGACTCGAAACCTATCTTCGTGGCGAGCAAGATTCTGATGGTGCTGGTGGCCCGGCACGGCTCGGCAAAGAATCCTGTGGACGAACTGTTCCTGGAATGGCTCTTCCTGAAGCACCGCTTTGTCTTGTTCTGGACGCTGTTTTTTCGGAAAACTCTCGGAGATCTGCGGCGGGAGGGCGGCTCCCCAAATCCCTTCAAGGCGCCGAGCGACAAAGAGCTGTTTCAGTGGGAGGACACGCTGACGGGATACGATACAGAGAGCGAAATGCGGAGATTTCAGACGAGTTTCCCCGGTGTCGCATGCGGGATGGATGACTGGAAGGTCAACCCAGCGTGGTATCGCCAGCCGAAGTACTATGACCCGTTGGACCGCAGCCGGACTGCGACGGAGGAGGGCCAGATTGAGTTGGCGCGGTGTGCGAATGAAGTGATGACGAACCGGCCCCCTGATCGGACAATCGGGGTGGATGGGTACGCGCCACAGAATACTTTTCATGAGCCGTTGTCGAGTGCCAACCGCTGGCTATCCATCTCGCGGTCGGAGAAGTTAACCAATAGGCTTGGGACCTTCGATGGGGCGTTCACGGTCGCGGTCACGTTTGGAGGCGGGCGGGCGCAATGGATAGGTTTCGCGCTGCGGCGGCACGGTCAACTGTTGTGCTCGATGACGGAATCGGCGCACCGGATTGCGCTCCATGTCGAACCGGATGGGCGTTGTGTTCTCTTGCGCGATGGGGAACCCGTTCGTCCCGTTGAATCGCCGAAGCGCTACTACGTGCCACGGCGGCTGCTGTTCCCAGTGGATCTCCGGATTACCGCGTGGAATATTGACGGTGAAATTTCGAGTCAAGCGATTGATTTTTGGGAGGGGGAGGGCTCCGGACTGCCCTCCCCGGAGGGCGTGAAATACTCAGTGGTTATCTTCTGCACCCGCTTCGCGCGGCGGCTTCAACATGTCCTCCTTTCGCTCGTGCATCAGGTCGGGGTGGAGTCGAAGGAGTTGGAGATTATCGTGGGGTACGTGCCGGGGGCGGATACGACGGACGACACCATAGACTCTTTTCGCCTGTTGTATCCGGAAGTGCGCATTCAACGTGTGCCGTTCCCGAGAACCAACATGCGGTCGAAGGGCCTTGTGATCAATCAATGCTGCGCCGGGGCGGCTGGAGAATGGGTTTTGCTTCTCGATTCGGATATTCTCTTGCCCCCGAACATGATCGGAAGGATCGAGGCCGCGCCTGACGAGATGGTTTTCATGTGCCCGGAAGGGCGGCGCATGCTGGATCCGAATCAGACGGCGCGCGTACTGTTGAGCGACCTGCGCCCTTGGGAGGATTGGGACACCCTGATGGCGAAAGCAACGGTCGATAAGTCTGGCGAGGCGGAGGGGATTCCCATCGGCTATTGCCAGATCGTGCGGAGGAGCTGCTTGGATGAAGTGCAGTACACCGAGTACGAGCATTTCGAAGGGGCCGACTCGGATTTTGCCTTAGCCATACGGGAGCGCTATGGCAATGAGCATCGAATGGATGGGGTGTCGGTGCTTCATCTTGACCATGGAGGAAGCCAGTGGTACGGGACGGACAAGCAGCGATGACTTTTATCGGAGTGCCTGAAGCGTTCGGGGCAGCGGTCTAATGCGACTGGCCTTTGTCGATCTAGTCTTTTCGTGGCCTCCCTTGGGAGGAGCGCCTGCAGATCTCTTCTACACGATAGACGGGTTGCAGCGCCTTGGACATGATGTTCATTTGTTCTACGTAACCGATCCCGAGAGGGACGATCATGGCTCACTGGATCATAGCGAGTTTCCCTTTGACGCGACGCGTCTTGACTACACCGAAGACGAATACACGCCCGCGCGCGTCCCGCGCGAAATCCGCGCCGCTGTGGACAAGTGGGCCCCGGATGTGGTGTTTGTGTGTTTTGGTTTCTTCATAAAGCCTTTCGTCGCGGAGGCCTTGGCCGATTATCCGACGATCAGCCGGTATTATGCCTACGAGCCAGCATGTCCACGGGATATCCGTATCTACAAGAACGCCGCTACGTGCCCTAAGAATTATCTGGACACGCCAGACGAATGCCGTCGTTGTACGCTGTCTTTTTTGTCGGCCGAAATTCGCCGGTTTCACCCTCTGGGATACGCGAGGGAGTATCTCGAAACGAAGGCCTATTCGACCGCCTATTATCGAAGTATGCTGGATTCGATCAAGTCGTTTGACGCGATCATCGTATACAACGAAATCGCCAAAGTCCATTTCGCCGGGCACCACGACAATGTGAAGGTTATTGGCGGCGGTGTTCGGCTCGAAGATTTTGCATTTTCGCCGGTTCCCGAGAGGGCGGCTGGCGAGAAGAAGATCATCCTTATGACGGGACGGACCGAGGACCCGTCTAAGGGTATGAAGGTTATGCGCGCGGCTGGCGAGGAACTCTGGAAATCGCGCGACGACTTCGAAATGTGGTTTACTCAGTCGGGTGATGAATACAGAGAACCGTGGGTAAAGAATATCGGATGGCACGACCACACGGGCATCGTGGATCTATACACGGAGGCGGATATTTGCGTAGCGCCATCCATTTGGGAGGAGCCTTTTGGGCTGGTAGCGGTTGAGGCTATGGCGGCGGGGCGTCCGGTCTGTGTGGCCAGAGTTGGGGGATTGCAGGCTATCCCCGTCCATGGCAAGTCGGGTTTTGTCTATGACAGACACGATTCCGGCGCGCTGGCTGCGCATCTCGGGGAGCTTCTCGACAACGGAGAGCGGAGGCGGGAAATGGGCAAGGTGGCCCGAAAGCGCGTGGAGGAGAAGTTTTCCTGGGAGAAAGTGATCGAACAGAATTATCCCGCGCTGCTCGAAAGCGTGCTCTCATGAACGAATCCGGTGCGAAACCTAAGTTGGGTATTTTTTTTAGCCCCGGCCAGGAATTCCACAAACTCCTCGCGAACGTCCGCAAACAGCGGCCCTCCGCGGAGATCATTGCTATCGTTCCCAAGAGCTACGTGATGTCCGACGAGGAAATGGAGTGTGTCGACCGGGCGCTACACAGGGCCTACGACAATTTTCCACCCCGCCGTCCCATTCGGGTGTCCAGGCTTATCCGATCGCTTCGCGCGGAGGGATTTATGGAGTTTGTCGTGCTATTCGACACGTTCAAGTTGCGGAGCTTGGCGTCGTTGAGTGGGGCCGATCGCTGTTATTGCTGGGCTTCCTATGGCAAGGTTGAACCGCTGGAATCGAGTTTTGCCAGGGCTGCCGCGAGTACATCGGCCGATGCCGCGCGCGCCTGGTTGCGATACGCCAAGGTCTGTTTTGCTGTCTACGGACGCTCGGCGAAAAAGTGAAGGACTGCAGCGAATCGCGCGCACGCAACGGGGATCAAGGGGGAGTTTGTTGGGGCAGGTGCGCTCGTACAAGGAGAAAGCTAGCGCCATTTAGCCCGGACCAACGCCGCGTTTTCGCGAACCTATGGAGAGACCAATGCGTCTTGCCTTCGTAGATCTCGTGTTTTCGTGGCCACCCAATGGCGGGGCGGATGTCGATCTCTTTCACACGCTGAAAGGGCTGCAAGCGCAGGGGCACGATGTCCACCTTTTCGTTTCGGGTGTGGATGCCTCATGGGAGCGCGGCGCCTTCGACCCGGCTGACTTGCCCTTTCCCGCCACGCGCCTCGCTTTCGAGGAATGCGAGCTTCGCCCCTCCGCAGCAGGCCAGGCCTTCCGGAAGGCGGTAGATGCTTGGGGAACGGATGCCGTGTTCGTCTTCGACGGGTTCTTCTTCAAGCCGGCCGTGATCGACGCGTTGGCCCACCATCCTATCGCGGCCCGCTACTATGCCTACGAAATTGGATGCATGAGGGATTCTCTGTTGTTCAAGGATGGCGCTCCGTGCCCATGCGATTATCTTGGAACCCCGAACGTGTGCCGTCGTTGCGCGTTGGATGGAATGGGCCAGAGTATTCGCCAGGGCGTCCTGCTCACATGGGCTCAAGAGTTCATGGGGAGCCGCGCCTATTTGCCGGGCTATCATCGACAGCTCGCCGAGTCGCTGAGCAGGTTGAATTTGGCGATTGTGTCCAACGAAATTCAGAAAAGTCATATCGAAAAATACGTGGCCGATGTGCGGATACTACCCGGTGGCGTGGATGCTGCGTCTTTCGAGGCCTCTCCACTTCCCGCGCGCGGCACCGGGGATAAGAAAGTAATTCTGATGGCGGGCCGCGTCGAAGATCCCATGAAAGGGCTGACCACCTTGCGCGAGGCGGGGTCGCTCTTGGCTGAACAACGCGCCGATTTTGAAATTTGGGCGACCCATACGGATCATTCCTTGAATGGCGAGTGGTTTCGCTCGGTTGGGTGGCATAATCACGAGGAAGTGCGGGCGTTGTACCGCGAGTCCGATATATGTGTCGTGCCCTCGCTGTGGGAGGAGCCATTCGGGTTGGTCGCGGTCGAGGCGATGGCCTGTGGACGGCCCGTATGCGCGAGCCGAGTGGGCGGGCTTCAAGGGATCGTGTCGCGTGGCGAGACGGGATTTCTGTTTGAAAGGGCGGACGGGGCGGAACTGGCCGAACAGCTCGGAAAGCTGTTGGACGACGAGGGCCTTCGCATGGAAATGGGCGAGAAGGGGCGTCGGCGTGTGGAAGAGGAATACGACTGGGAGCGGCTCCTGGCGAAGTACTATCCTGACGTCTTCAAAGGGATGGGGCTATGAACGGCCGGTCACCCCAAGGGAGCCGCCCGCGGGCCTGTCTCTATTACAGCGCGGGACCGCACTTCCATGCGGCGTTAAAGGCGCTTCGCGCCGAGTTCCCCGACGCCCATATCGTGGGCATGGTTCCCCCGAACTATCCCGTCTCCGAAACAGACCGCACCGTGGCCGACGAATTCGTCGAGACGGGGCGTGAGCGCTACTCGCCGCGGATGTTGGCCGATTGTATTCGTCTGGCACGGTCGATTCGAGCCGTCCACTATGACGTGTTCGCCGTGATGTTTCGGAGCGGACAACTCGAAGCATTGGCCTCGTTGAGCGGCGCGCGAAAGCTCTTCTGGATTTCGCCACGCGCGAAGATAATCCCCCTGCGGGCGGCATTCTTATCCGTGGTGCTATCCACGATTCTACGGCGTGGGCGTGGCCTGTTAACGTACGGATTCTTGTGGATTCTCGTGCGCGCGCTGCCTGTGAAGAAAGGACCGGATCCTTAGGCCGCATCGCTCAACAGATTTGGTAGCGGGACACTGAAGAAGGTTGCTATAGCGCGACTTATTCGACGACTTTCGGGCGACAGCGCGGCGGGTCACGCCTAACAGCCCGTGGTAAAAGTCCGATTTTGTCTCATCGAAAGTATTGACAGAT
>CAYNZS010000057.1:7847-17746 GCA_964401695.1 uncultured Nitrospirales bacterium | reverse complement strand
TGCGAGAAGCACTTTAAGCACACGATAAGGAGTCGGCTTTATGAAGACAGAGTGTACACCGGTTCAGATCGAATTTACAGGGCTGGGGCGGCGGGCGGGACACACGCCCACCCCTATCCCATCAAGGCAGTGACGAACCGCTCACCGTTCCATGCGCAACGCCCCGTGACTTCACCCCAATTTCTTGACGCGCCGCACATGGCGATCTTCGGTGCTGGCGGGTTCCTCGATCCACGCAAGGATGATGGCGCGGCACCCATCGAGGCTGAGGACGCGCCGCCCGATACACAATACGTTCGCGTTGTTGTGTTCGCGGGCGAGGCGCGCCATTTCGACGGAAGTGCACACGGCGGCGCGGATTTTCTTGTGGCGGTTAGCGGCCATCGATACGCCGATGCCTGTGCCGCACAGGAGGATTCCCCGTTCGGCTTCGCCCGCGAGGATTTGAAGGCAGACGGCGTTGGCGAAGTCGGGATAATCGACGGGCTCGAGTCCGGTCGTCCCGCAATCCAGGACGCGATGGCCTTGCTCTTCAAGGAAATCCACGAGTTCGGGCTTATAGTAGGGCGGTGGGTTGTCGTACCCCGCATGGTCGCATCCAAACGCGATTTTCATGTTTTGCCCTCTACATTTGTTGGGACGGTCGATAGAATCCGTTCAAGTACTGAACGCTGAAAGTATACGTCACACGGCGGGCGCCACAACATATCCATGTTGCGCCGTCATTCGAAGCGAATGCGCCGCAGTTCCTCTGCGGTAATCTTGCCCTCTCGAAGAATCTGGTCCCGCTCGGGATCATAGACGGTCGACACACCGCCCCCTGTAACTTCCCCGCCATCAATGCATACCGCGATCCCTTCCAGTTCGATTTCGGCAAGCGAGCGAGCCGCGGGTGCGCCCGACTGATTGGCCGAGGTCGAAGTAACCGCGTTTCCAAAAGCGCCGCACAAGCTGCGGGCGGTGGGAGACGCCGGCTGTCTCGCGCATACCATCTTCGAAGCGCCGCAGACGGACGGCACTACGCCTGGCGCTTTGGGAAAAAGGAGCGAGAGGGGGCCGGGCCAGAACGCGTCTATGAAGGTTTGGGCGCGCGCCGAAACCTGCCGGACGGCCCTCAATAGTTGCGCCTCGTCCGCGACGATAAGCAATACGGGATGGCCGTCGGCACGCCCTTTCATGGCAAATAGTTTTTGTACGGCCGCCTCGTTGAAGGGGTCGACGCCGAGGCCGTAGACGGTCTCAGTCGGGTAGGCGACCACCCCACCGGCACGCAGGGCGTCCGCCGCGCGCGCGATGCCTTCGGGGTTGGTGGGGACAACTTCGGCGCAAGAACCCATGGTGCGCTACGCCTGGCCGGATTCGAGGAAGGCGCGCATCTTTCTGAATGCCTCGCCGCGGTGGCTGAGTGTCTTCTTTTCGGAAGGCGCCATCTCGCCAAAAGTGAGTTCGCTTCCTTCGGGGATGAAGACGGGGTCGTACCCGAATCCGCTTTCACCCCGGCTTTCGCGGATGATCTTTCCGCGAACTTCTCCGAATTCGGTATGCGAACGGCCGTCTTCGCTCAGATACGCAGCGCAGCAGACGAACCGTGCGCCCCGTTTGCCGTCTTCCACGCCGGAGAGGGCTTCCAGAAGTTTCCGATTATTGTCGGCGTAGGTGCAATCCTCGCCTGCGTACCTCGCGGAATACACCCCTGGTTCACCGTCGAGCGCGTCCACTTCGATGCCGGAATCGTCCGAGACGCAGGCTACATTGAACAACTCGCCGTAGTATTTCGCTTTGAGCATGGCGTTGCCGTCGAAGGTATCGACGTCTTCGACCGGTTCTTCGACCTCCGCGTAATCGGCAATGCTCCGCACGTCCCAATCCGTTCCGGCGAGCAATAGGCGCAATTCAAGCGCCTTGTCGCGGTTGCCCGAACCGATGAGCAGAACTCTAGCCACGGCCGAGCGACTCTCGCTGAAGGGCAAATAATTCGGCAATCCCCTTTTCGCCAAGGTCGAGCATGGCGTCGAGCAGCGCACGGTCGTAGGGATCGCCTTCCGCCGTGCCCTGGACTTCGATGATGCCGCCGCCGTCCTTCATCACGAGGTTGAGATCGACGTCGGCCCTGCTGTCTTCGACGTAACAGAGGTCAAGATGGGGTGCGCCCTCCACAATGCCGATGCTGACCGCGGCGCAGTGGCCTGTCATCGGATACGCGGCCAAAACTCCCTGCGCCACCAGGCCATCGAGCGCGTCGGCCAAAGCCACATAGCCTCCCGTGATCGCCGCGGTCCGTGTCCCGCCATCGGCTTGAATGACATCGCAATCCACGATGATTTGCCGTTCGCCAAGTGCCTCGAAATCCACGACGCTGCGAAGCGAGCGCCCAATCAGGCGGCTAATTTCTTTTGAGCGCCCTTTGTTATAGGCGTCGCGCCGGATGCGTCCGCCGGAAGCGGAACCGGGGAGCATGGCATACTCGGCGGTCACCCAGCCTTTGCCAGTATCGCTGAGAAAGGGTGGAACGCCTTCGTCCACCGTCGCGGTACACAAGACCCGCGTATCCCCGAAGGCAACCAAGACGGATCCGTCTGGGTTGGACGTGTAATTCCGGGTTATTGAGACGGGCCTCAGCGCGTCTCTGGCCCGGTCGATACGGATCATTTAGTGGGCAGCCTCGGCCGCGGCCTTCGCTTGCTCCGTCTGCTCTACCTGCGTTTCGCTCACGTCGCGGTGATAACGCTCTATCAGGTTCGAAAACACAGAATTCTCAGTCAGTATCTCGACGGCGCGTTGCAGGCTTGTATCCTCCACCATCACATCGGAGCCCTCTTCCGGGGAATCGTCGCCGCTGACGGTGCCATGGTTCTGTGCGTTTCGATTGGACAGGTCGTCGCCCATGGACTCGAAGAACTGCTCACGAAGACTTACCCAGGTTTCCTGATCCATTTCCACATGAACATCGGGCAGGATGCCAACATTGTTGATAGTGACGTCAGCTGGTGTGTAGTACTGTGCGGTCGTAAGCGCGATGGCGCTATTCTTGGGGCGGCTCAGCGGAATAATAGTCTGGACACTGCCCTTACCGAAGGTCTTCTCGCCTACTATGATCGCGCGCTGGTGGAACTGAAGGGCGCCCGTCACAATTTCGGACGAGCTGGCGGATAACTCGTTGACAAGGAGCACAACGGGCATGGCGGCCGGGATGATAGGGGAACGGTCCGTGTAGAGCCTGTCGCTCTGGAGGAAGCTGCCGTCGTCCTTCTTCTTGCCGCGCGTGGAGGTTACCAGCGAATTCTTCGGTAGGAACAGTTCGCACACTTCCGTCGCCGAGGTGAGCAGCCCGCCGGGATTCCACCGCAGATCCAGGATGAGAGCGTTCAGCCCTTCTTTCTCGAAGTTGTCTACTTCCCCCTTGATCTCCTTCGCCGTATTCTTCTTGAAGTCGCTCACCCGGAGATACCCGATGCCCCCGTCCAATACGCGGGCCTCCGCGATACTCTCCATGGGAATCAGACCCCGCTTCACGTCAAAATCGAGTTCGTCGTATACTTCGGTCTCCCGGTTGAGGCGCAAAACCGTGATCTTGACGGTCTGCCCACGGGGCCCCTTGATGCGGCGGGCGGCCTCTAGAGTGCTAATCTGCAAAGCCGACACACCGTCGATCTTGAAAAATACGTCGCCCGAGCGAAGCCCGGCTTTGACGGCGGGCTGACCAGACATGGGTTGAACGATGAAGACGTTGCCATCGTCGTTCGTGTCTATACGTACCCCTATCCCTTCGAAGGAGCCTTCGGTTTCCTCGCGCATATCCTGAAATCCGACAGGGGGGATATAGCGGCTGTTACGATCCAACGAACTCATGATGCCGGCGAGTGCGCCTTCAACCGCCCTGTCGATATCGGCCTCGTAGACATAAAACTTCATGATCTCGGCAAGCACATCGCCGATGGGTTCGATCTGCTCGTAAATCGAAGAGTCCTCTTCCTGGGCGAATATTCGCGCCGAGAAACCGTTGGTGAGGAGCATCGCCGCGCCCGCAAGGAAAGCGCCTAACGCCACAAATTCGGCCTTGTGCCTTTTCTGACCCATGAAATCCTCCAGAGAATAAGGAATTACGCCTCACCGGCGCGGCAGCGATTGGCCACTGCGGCGCCGGAAGTCTATCCGTCTCGTAACGGATAAACTATACCAGATGATTTCATCCATTACGAACCGTCTACGAAAATGCCCCAAGTTGTCGACCGAATCGCTTGTATCCCCTCCGAATTCACCGATATACTTTCTATGGCGGGCGGTGCGCCTCGCCGATGTCCGTTCGGCGGCACTGATTGTTGGATTTTGGGGACTATGGTGGCGAAGAATAAGAAACAGCCGGAAGCGAACGCGGAGTATCCCAGCGCTCTTCCACTCCTTACGCTGGCCGACCAGGTTGTCTTTCCCGGATCGGCCGTGCCTCTTCGCGTCGCGAACCCGTCGGAACAGCAACTCATTAACGATGTGGCCGGCGGCTCGGAACTGCTTGCCTTGGTCACGTTGAAGGAAGGCACGGGGGCCGACTTCAAGCTGCATGAAGCCCACGAGGTCGGCTGCATCGGGCGGCTGCTCCAGATTCAGACGCTCCCGGACAACAGCGTTACCGTTATCATTCAATGCCTTCAACGCTTCCGAATCAAGGGCCTGAAATCGCGCGCGCCGTACGCCACGGTATTTATCGAAACGCTCGAAACGATCCAGAGGAAACGAAAAGATTTCAAACCGCTCGTAACGACTCTCAAAGCCCAGGCCTCCCGCCTGATTGCCCTTTCGCCGAACATACCCGATGGAGCTGCGAATATTATCGACAGCATCAGCGATCCGGCGTTTCTCTCCGATCTCGTCGCCGGCAATCTTAACGTGGGACTGGCCGAGAAACAGGAACTCCTCTCGCTGATCGACCTAGAGAAGCGGCTCAACCGGCTCATGTATCTCATGGAACGGGAGATCGAGGTCATGGAGACCTCGGCTAAGATCCAGCAGGATGTAAAAGATACGATTGACAAGGGTCAGCGCGAATACTTCCTGCGCGAACAGCTAAAGGCCATCCAACAGGAACTAGGCGAATCGGGGTCGAACCGACCCGAGATCGAAGAGTATGAGGGGAAGATCGCCGCGCTTGGACTCAGTGAGGAGGTGGACAAAGAAATCCAGCGCGAGCTGAACCGCCTGTCCCAGATGCAGGAATCCTCCGCTGAGTACCACATGTTGACAACGTATCTGGATTGGGTCGTCGATCTGCCTTGGTCGGTGTCGACCGGCGAACGCCTGAAAATCGACCGCGCCGAAGAAATACTCGACGAGGATCACTACGGCCTCGAAAAGGTGAAGCGGCGCATACTCGAACACCTCGCGGTCCGCAAATTGAAGAAGGACGCGGGCGGGGCCGTTCTCTGCTTCTCGGGCCCGCCGGGGGTAGGCAAGACTTCGCTGGGCAAATCCATTGCGCGGTCGCTGAATCGGGACTTTGTGCGGATTTCGCTGGGCGGGATGCGCGACGAGGCGGAAATTCGAGGGCATCGGCGAACTTATGTGGGCGCTATGCCGGGCCGGATCATTCAAAGCCTTAGAAAAGCCGGTTCGAACAATCCCGTCTTCTTGTTGGATGAGGTGGACAAGCTGGGCGCCGACTTCCGTGGTGATCCTTCCGCGGCGCTCTTGGAGGTGCTGGATCCCGCGCAGAACAACACCTTCACGGACCACTACCTGCATGTGCCCTTCGATCTGTCGAACGTCATGTTTATCGCGACCGCGAACGTGCTGGATACGATTCCATGGGCGTTGCGGGATCGCATGGAAATTATCGATATCCCCGGGTACACGATGGAAGAAAAGCTCCAAATCGCAAAGAAATATCTCGCCCCAAGGCAAATTGAAGCCCACGGCATCCCGCGCCGGAAGCTGTCCTTTTCGGTTCCCGCGCTGCGGGCCATCATCGCGCAATACACCCGGGAGGCGGGGGTGCGCAACTTGGAGCGGGAACTCGCGAACGTCTGCCGCGGATCGGCGCGCGCGTTCACTTCGCGGCGGCGCAAGCCCATCGCGATTACGCCGGACAACTTGAAGGAGTACTTGGGCAATCCGAGAGTCTCTTACGATACGGCAGAGCGGGCGCGGATACCGGGCGTCGCTACCGGCCTCGCGTGGACGCCAACCGGCGGCGACATCCTGTACATCGAAGCCACACGGATGCCGGGTAAGGGGCAGCTCATTCTGACCGGGCAGCTTGGCGACGTGATGAAGGAGTCGGCTCAGGCGGTGCTCAGTTATATCCGGACGAACGCAAAGACGTTGCATATGACGAGGGAAGACTTCAGCGACTATGATATCCATATTCACGTTCCGGCCGGCGCCGTGCCGAAGGATGGGCCGAGTGCCGGCGTGGCGCTACTCACCGCGGTCACCTCGATACTCCTCGGTCGGCGCGTCAAGAGTCGGCTTGCCATGACCGGCGAGATCACGCTGAGGGGGCTCGTGTTGCCCGTAGGCGGCGTGAAGGAAAAAGTACTGGCGGCCGTCCGCGCGGGAATCACGGAGATTATCCTGCCGGCACGCTGCGAGAATGACCTGGACGACGTTCCCGATACGGCCAAGAATAAAGTGGAATTTCATTTTGTAACCGAAATGAGCGATGTCCTCAAGATCGCCCTCGGCGTAGAATAGGGTTCTTCTCGCTACGCTTCTCGCGGCCGGCCGGACCGCGGGAACGGCGGAAGTACGTAGAACAGCTCTTGGCAACACCGATCCGTGACGGTCCTTAACGAGAATACATCCTATTCTGTCATTGCAGGTAGGCTCCGCCGACACGCATGGCATCGTGCGCGGATCCAGTTGCAGTTTGAACGTTTTTGCGGACGCAATTCGATGATCGTTGAACCTGATGAGACCTGAAATGCTATACCGGCGCGAGGAACACCATGAACATTCTCCAGTATGAAAACCCGTTTCACCTCTTCTGGATGTGGAGCGACGAGGCCCGCGAGTGTGAGCAGGTGGAGGACGCCGACGCGATGACGTTGGCGACGGTTGACGCCCAGGGCATGCCGTCGGTGCGCACAATGCTCCTCAAGCGCCTGGATGAACGAGGATTCCTGTTTTACACGAATCTCGGGAGTGTCAAAGCGAAGCACTTGAGCGAACGCCCCAAAGCCGCGCTCTGCTTCTGTTGGCTGGAGATCGCCAAGCAAGTCCGCGCGCAGGGCGCCGTTGAAAGGGTAAGCGAGGAGGAGGCCGACGCCTATTTCGCCATGCGCCCGCGCGAGAGCCAGTTGGGAGCGTGGGCCTCCCGGCAATCGGAGCCGCTTGCATCAAGGGAAGTGTTGGACAGGCGTGTCGCGCAAGCCACTGAAGAATTCGATGGCCGCGACGTGCCCCGGCCCCCGTTCTGGTCGGGTTATCGCCTCATTCCGGATCGAATCGAATTCTGGTTGGGTCAGCCCTACCGGCTGCATGACCGGTTGCAGTATACCAGGGAAAGCGACGGCGCCTGGAAGATGCAGGGCCTCTTCCCCTAGCCCGAGGCGCCTGCTAAACGCCGTTGAATTACTGAGTCACTTCCACCCGGATATCTTGCGTGTCGACTGTCGCGCCATCGAAGGTGGTCGCGGTAATCGTTACGATAGCAAATTCGGTGGCGCCGAAGCCGTTCGCCGGGTCGGTCAGTCGCTCGCGCAACACGACGAAGGCGGCGGTATCCTGGAAATCGAAGGTAACGCTTGCGGGGGCCGACACTTCGAGCCACGCGGGTGTTGCCGAACTGAACCAGCGTATTCGGCTCTGTCCGGTGTCTGCAACCGTCAACAAGCGAACCGTATCCGTGTCGCCAAAGTCGAACGTAGTTGTCCCCGCCTCGAACTCGGTCTAGGATGGGACAAGAATCGGGGGTAGAATAGTACCCGTCAATTGGAGAGGCAGGACGCCGTTCAACCCGCCAAGCCCAGTGGAATAGGTCAAGAGAATGACGAGATCCCGGATTTCGCCCACGGTGATTCGGTCGCGATCAACTTCCACTTGCACTACTTGAGGCATCGCTTCCTGGGCTAGAGTTTTGCGGTTACGCCCTGGGTGCTGGTTCGAATACCTTCGAAAGGGGTAACCGTTGCGTCAAGGGCCGGGAACCCGTCTCCCACTATGCCCCGGGACATTTGAACGAGGCCCGCTGGGAAGGAGCCACCCATATTCTCAATCGAGAAATTGCGTGTCGACACGTTTGTTCCCGGGTCAGGTGTGGAACCAAAATCAATCAGAGTGGGTCCGACCTCCTGCGTGGGGAACGACGGCACGGTAAACCGGGTGTTATCCAACGTCGAGCCGGGCAGTCCCGGACCGTCGGGGAAAAAGCTGCGCGTGGTGCCGACGGGAATGCCATCGGGATGAGTAAACGGCTTATCCGCGGCGTCACTATTGCCCGGAGTCGCCGTGACCGACAGCAATCGGAATGTGTAAGGTGTTGGTTCGGGCACGTCCAGATTAACGGTGATCAGGCCCCCAAAGGAACCGTATATCGCCGTGGTCGGTTAAGGAAATGCCGTTCAGCGCGGCCAGCAACTTGGCGTTGCCCGCCGCGTTATTCTCGACGAAGTCTATAATGGTCCGCGAACCTTGATCCCGGTCGTGGAATTCCATGATAGAAATGTTGTAGCTGTCCGGCAACTCGGCGAGAAACTTGCCGACGGTTTGGTCATAGAGGTATTGCAGCGGATCGGCGGCCGTCTCGAATCCGGCGAAATCGGGGTACGTTTCATCGGGGAAGTCCAGCCGGAGCTGGTTGAACACGTCAACATGTGTCTGCTGCGCCGTCAGCGCCAAGAGGAACGCGCTGTTGGAGTAATCGAGAAGAAGTACGACGTCGTGCCTAAGGTTGTCCGCGCTGGTTAGGAATTGACTCGTTTCTTGGTTTTCGATCGGGATGTCGTTCTCGAAGATGAAGAAATTATCCTGGTACACAGGTAGTCGCCTATTCGAAAAGCGGTACGGCGTTAAAGCGCAGGTTGCGCAGGTGCTACATTCTTACACCGCCACCCGCTTCACTTCTCAACTGCCGTTTACATCACCTTGGTTGTCCTCCGTTATTCTCACTGTTGGCTGTAATCACAATATGGGCCCGCAAGCCGACCTAAGTTGCCGCGTGGAAAGGGCACACGCATCTCGATTTTGTAAAGAGATTTCCTGATTCGCCACAGTGTGTCAAGCCTCACGATCCAATCCATTTTCAGATTCCGCCCCCTGACCGTCCAAGGTCGCTCCAAATCCAGAGATTGTGAAGAACCCATATATCTCCAGTAGCCGCCGAGAAAAACCATATGCAGAGAAGGTCGTCTCCAAGTCGCTAAAAGGAAAACTATAATTTCAGTGGCGGCGCGGATTCGGGATAGATCCATTAGGAGCGGCATGCCAGCTGTTTCCAGCCGCCACGCCGCTCCCGGGCATAACGGGAAACGGATCTATCCAGCAGGGACGCTATCGGGCGGATCCCCTGTGGCCGTTTCCCTGAGTGGGCTTCGAGTGCGGATAACTACCCGATAATAGTTATCCAGTTGAACTCTTTGACACAGCTACCCAATCGCCAATTCGCCAACTTCACTGGTGCGTATGCGGACGCACTGCTCCAGGCTGATGACGAAGATCTTGCCATCGCCAACCGCTCCCGACTTGGCCCCCTTGACGATGGCTTCGATGACGGATCCAACGTAATCGTCGTTGACCGCGATTTCCATGCGGACTTTCTTAAGAAGATTTACTTCGACATCCGCGCCGCGGTAGGACTCGTGGAAGCCGCCCTGCTGGCCACAACCCAGCGCGTTAGTCACAGACATCTTCGTTACTTCGGCTTCGTAGAGCGATTGTTTCACCGCGTTAAGCCGTTCTGGCTGAATATA
>CAYNZS010000057.1:0-7829 GCA_964401695.1 uncultured Nitrospirales bacterium | reverse complement strand
GTTTCATGCTCGCGTTCTCCTTGTATAGGTTTGGAGCGTCCGGTGCCCTCAGCCCAAGCAGTGGAAAGGGCTTGTCAATGGATCGGCCTGCATCCGGCTGCTCCGTTCTTACCAAGTTGATGTATATGCTATTAGTAATTGTATTATGAGTTAATAATTAATAATACAGTTACTGTGTCGTCCAGAACTGGAATCCGCCGTAGGCTTCCATCCCGTGCTCACCCACGTCGAGTCCGCCAAGTTCTTCCTTCTCGCTGACGCGGAGGCCAACGGTGGACTTGAGTCCGAAGAACAAAAGGAACGCCGCAGGAAAGGCGATAAGCGCATAGGCGCCCACACCAAGGAGCTGAATGGCAAGGGTATGCTCGGGGTTCGTCGAAAAAATCCCGACAGCCAAGGTGCCCCAAATGCCGCAGACCAAGTGGACGGAGATCGCGCCAACGGGGTCGTCAAGCTGAAGCCGGTCAAGCAACAGCACCGACCCTACAACGATGACACCCGCGATGAACCCAATCAACATGGCCATGTTCACGCTGACGGTGTCCGCACCCGCTGTAATTCCGACGAGGCCCGCGAGGGAGCCATTGAGAACCATAGAAAGGTCGGGCTTCTTCTCGACGGTCCATGTGGTGATCATCGCGCCGATGATGCCAGCGGCGGCGGCAAGAGCGGTGGTGACGAATACCAGCGACACGAGTGCGGGGTCGGCGCTCAGCACGGAGCCGCCGTTAAAACCGAACCATCCGAGCCACAGGAGGAATACGCCGATGGTCGCGAGAGGCATGCTGTGCCCCGCGATAGCTTTGGTCTGTCCGCCGACGTACTTGCCAATGCGCGGCCCTAGGACGATGACGCCCGCAAGCGCGGCCCAGCCGCCCACGGAGTGAACGAGAGTCGAGCCCGCGAAATCGTAGAAGCCCTTTCCGTCAAGCCAGCCGCCGCCCCACTTCCATGAGCCCGCGATAGGATATACCAAGGCTACGTAGATGGTGGAGAAGATGAGAAAGGAATTCAGTTTGACCCGTTCGGCGACAGCGCCGGAAACGATCGTGGCGGCCGTGGCGGCGAACATGGCCTGGAAGATAAAATCGGTCCAGAAGGTGTACGCGCCATCCGCGTAGGCTGAGGTCTGGGCAGCGGCATCAGGATTCAGTCCGAAGAGCCCCGTCGACGCAAATCCGATAAACCCGTTAAAGTCTCCGGGGTACATGAGATTGAATCCTACGAAAGCGTAGGTCAACAACCCGATGGCGATGATACCCGTGTTCTTGAACAGGATGTTGACCGTGTTTTTCGCCTGAGTCAGCCCGGATTCGAGCGACGCAAAACCCAAGTGCATGATGAACACGAGGAAAGTGGCGACAAGCATCCATGTGTTGTTCACCGTGAACATCGCGTCCGCCGCCGACACCGCGGCCGCTTCGTCCACCGCCTCGGCTTCCTGCCCTAGCGCCAGGGGCACGAACAACGCGCACACGGCAAGGCACAAGAACATGGCCCCTAAAGTCTTGCTCCAAGTTAGTCTCGAAAACATTCTCCAATCTTCCTTTCCGATGATGTGAAATACTTCCCACTGTTAGCCCGGTCCCGTCCAGCCCCCGCCCTATACGATAGCCTTAGCTCCGGTTGCTGCCCCTAACGCAACCTCCGTGCCAAACGAAAATCGGTTCGCTAAGCGTCTGTTGCAAGGAGGCTTAGATGGAGTGTCATGGTGGTAGGACGTATTTCAAATAAGTACATTTCAGTTTGAAATATATAAAAACATACCGATCGGTAATAATTCGCGCATTTCACACGAGGCTCTCTTGTTTGATATACCTCGATAATCAATATGTATTGATCATCGAGGTGATATTGCACGGAAAATGAACTGATGGACTTTTCGAAGAAGCTCACAGGATCGACTACCGCCACCTTGATATTAGCGGTCATTGCGGAGAACGGGTGTCATGGATACGAGGTCGTCAAGCGGGTCAACGAACTTTCGGATGGAGCCTTCCGGTAGCGTGAGGGAACGGTGTACCCGGCGCTCCACCGTCTGGAGAGACAGGGCCTAATCGCCGGAGAATGGCAGTCAGCCAGGAAGGGCCGCCACAGAAGGGTCTACAGCATCACGCCGGAGGGAAAGGAGGAGTTGGGCTGCCAGCCCGAGGAGTGGTCGCTCTTCGCATCGAGTGTAAATCGAGTACTGGAGGGATGTCATGCAACCTAAAGTATCCGGCAAGATCGAGCGTCACCTGGACGAAAAGCTTGGCCCCTGGACGCGGCTGCTGCCGTGGCGGCGTGAGGTTGTGCTCCACCTCGAAGAGGCCTATGAGACGTCACGCGCCACCCGCAAACGGCCAGATTTAACTGTTGACGAAGACGTGTGGCGACAGGTTCTAGATAATTTTTGAGACGTACAGGATATCGCGTGCCAGATGCAAAAGGAGCATTAGCCGCAACACGCTGGAACACGAATCGCTGTCGTGTTTTTTTCGATGTTGGCAGTCTTGTGGGTGACGGAGCGTGCGGCCATCTACATCAGTGTGCCTGCAATCTTCTTTGTACTCGTGCCAACACTGGCGGTGCTTTTCCTGGATGCATTTAGAGGTTCGACGCGTTGGGAACGCGCAAATAGAATAGGGAGTTGGGGGGCCTTGGCTGGAGCAATCGCAGGCGCAACAAAAATGCTCTCTGACTTGAATGACTCTGGCAGTGTCGGCGGGGGTTGGGGCGGGAGTACGCTTTGCGCTCTCTATTGCGTTCTTTTTCTCACGCCGCGGCGTTGGCAATTGCTCACCCTACTCCTCATTGTAGTGTCGGAGTTCGGTATCTTCTCTTACCCATTGGATCCCAACCGTGAGGTTGCAGATGTCCTGTCAGAACTGTGGGGGAACGCGAACCACCAGTATGTCTTGCGGATGCTGGCCATTTGTTGCGCGGGTTTGTTCGCCGGTGCCGCGCGCTTCGGATTCCACGGATTGGGTAAGTGTGCGTTGTCCATTGGAACAGGCGCATTCTTGATCTGCATTTTACACTCCCTTGTCAACGCAAGGACACTTGATGGCATAGGTTCCAGCCTGCTCATCGGAATCGAAGGCATGGCGCTTGCGACGGCCGCAAGTTGTGGCACCTGCGCGGCTTCCCGTGTCGCGCGCCGGATAGACTCCTGACCGATCACGAGAGAATTGGAATCGAAGAGACCAGCGGAGTAATGCCAGGTAGAGAGTACTGTCGCGCGTATGCATTCCCACGGAGGACCGTGGGAACGAGAGAACTGCTTGAAGAAACTGGGAGCCACTACCCACGAAAGAGATCCTTCGAATTCGCTCAGGATGACAGCCCTAGCGACTTCTGTCGGTGGCGTCACTCTTGGTCTCTTCTAAAAGTAGACGCAAGCGGAGGTAGCAAATGCCGGACTACACCCGCGCCTCCGTCTCCATAGGCGTCATACCCAACTTGCCCAATAGCGCCTTGTCGTGATCATCGCCCGGATTCGGCGTGGTTAACAGCTTGTCTCCGGTAAAAATGGAATTCGCGCCCGCCACGAAACACATCGCCTGCATCTCGTCTGACATTCCCGTCCGCCCAGCAGCGAATCGAACTACACTGTCCGGCATAGCGATTCGCGCCGTCGCAACCATGCGGATCATCTCGAAGGAATCCACGGACGGACGGTCGCACATGGGCGTCCCGGGCACCTTAACGAGCAAATTGATCGGTACGCTTTCGGGGTGCGGATCGTGTGACGCCAACACCAGCAGCATCTTCATCCGGTCCTCGATGCTCTCCCCCATTCCCAAGATCCCGCCCGTGCACAACGCCGCCCCAGCCTCCCGCACATTCCGAAGCGTCTCAAGCCGCTCCTCATACGTCCTGGTCGTCACTACCTGATTGTAGAAATCGGGGCTTGTGTCCAGGTTATGGTTGTACGAGGTCAGGCCGGCATCCGCCAAGCGCTGCGCCTGATCGCGCGTCAGCATGCCTAACGTGCAGCACACCTCCATATCAAGCGCGCTCACACCGCGCACCATTTCAAGCACGCGGTCAAACTGCCCATTTCGCGGAACATCCCGCCAGGCCGCCCCCATGCAGAACCGGGTCGATCCATGCTCCTTCGCGCGCGCCGCCGCCTCCAACACCTGGTCCAACTCCACTAACGGTTCCGAATCCACGTCGGCGTCGTGATGCGCGCTCTGCGGACAATATCCACAATCCTCAGAGCAGGCGCCCGTCTTGATGCTCAACAGGGTACACATCTGCACCTTCGCCGGGTCATGATACCGCCGGTGCTCCGTCTGCGCCTGGTAGAGGAGTTCGTTCATGGGGAGATCGTGTATCGCCCGAAGCTCATCCACCGTCCAGTCATGCCGGAGGCGGTGCGTTTCGCCATCTGAATACATAGGAAATTCCTTTAGTAAGCTGGAAGATCAAGTATACGCTACGGTAAGTGGCCACAGAGCCGGATATTCCCGTATAGGCTACGACTAAATGCGCGTAGATTGCAACCAGCCGCTTATTGGCATCGCTCCCTCATTTGATCCATCATGGCTCCACCGGACTGCCGCGCAGTCCGGCTCGGCACCTTTTCTAAGGATTCTCCACCGTGACTCCCAAGCCAACCATGCGCGCCATGAAACTGACCGGCATTCGTCAAATGGAAATGCTCGAAGTCCCGCGCCCGGAAATCACGGACAAACGCGACGTGCTCATCAAGCTATCCCGCGTAGGCGTGTGCGGTTCGGACGTTCATTACTACACGAAGGGGCATATCGGGAGCCGGGTTGTCGAGTATCCGTTCACGGTGGGCCACGAGAGCGCCGAGACCGTAGCGGCCGTGGCGTCGGCGGTGACCCGATTCCACGCAGGCGATCCCGTCGCTATCGACCCAGCCATGCCCTGCGGCGAATGCGACCAATGCCGGCAAGGCCGCGCCCACACCTGCCGAGATATGCATTTTTTGGGGTGCCCTGGCCAAGCCGAAGGCAGCCTATCCGAATACATCGTGATGCCCGAGGATTCGTGTTTCCCACTGCGCTCCGCCGGTTCCATGGAAGACGGCGCATTGAGCGAATCGGTCGCCATCGGCGTATACGCCTGCCAATTGGCCGGCGCCCTGAGGGGCAAACGCGTCGCGATTCTAGGCGCCGACCCCATTGGTCTCAGCGTCCTCTTGTCGGCGTACGCGGCGGGCGTCGACCGGGTATACATAACAGACAGAATCAAAGAACGGCTGCGCGTCGCCGAACGTTGTGGCGCGGACTGGTGCGGAAACCCCGACAGCGAGGACATAGTGGCCACAATATCCGAGCGCGAATCCCTCCTGCTCGACTTCCTATTCGAGTGTTGCGACCAACAGGAAGCTATAGACCAAGCCATGGCCCTATTGAAACCTGGCGGCAAGCTGCTCCTCATCGGCATCCCAGAAACGGAGCGCATTTCTTTCGAGATGGACGCCATGCGGCGCAAGGAAATCTGCATACAGAACGTGCGGCGGCAGAACGGGTGCGCAAGCAAGACAATTCAAATGCTTGAAGACAGCGCTCTGGACGCGAGAGCGATGGTTACCCACCGCTTCCCATTCGAGCGCGCCAAAGAAGCTTCTGACCTTGTCACCGAATACGGCGGCGGTGGCGTAAAAGCAAGGACGCAAATTCTTCCGCCACCCCCCACTCCCAGAACGTGCGCCGGCCGGACTGCCCCGTTCCGACGTGAACCTCGCCACCGTGCAAGTCAACTCGATCCTAAACCGCACGGCCTTCCGCGCGAACGTCAACGCACTCCGCACTCAAGACGAGATGATCGGCGAACTACTGGACTTGAACGATTAGAGCTTCGATCGGCCAAACCCTTTCGGCACGCTCCCGGACGAGCAAGATCGGCTGAGCAGCTTGACTCGTTCACAAACTCTCCGGCGCGATTCGGTAGGCTACCGCATCGTGATACTCGCCGCGAGAATAGATCGCTTCGCGCAAGACGCCTTCGCGTGTGAACCCCACGCCTTCGAGGAATCGCATGAGGCCCTCTTCCCAGATCGACGCGAAGATGGTAAGCCGTTGAATCGCCTGCTGGCCGCTGGCCTCCTTCAGCACCATGCGAAAGCTCTTTCGGACGCTGTCGGAATCGTAAGCATCCGAATCGTGAAAATACAGAAAGCCCTCGGCGACGCCCGCGAAGGTGTCGGGGCGGACCTTGATCAGTCCGAAGGGATCGCCGTTCTTGCGGAGAAGAAGCGATTCGAGCTCGCCCGGCCTGGGGTGCAACGCATCCATCTCCCGGTCGTACTGATTGGAGGCGACCACGCTGCGTTCGTTAAGCAGAAAATACGCCGACCGATTCCAATTTTCCCAACCCGCAAGCAGTTCGGCGTCGGCCTCGGCCAAAGGCCGCATCCCAATGTTGAGCCGAAAGGCCGCGCGCGCCATAGTGAACAACGACGGCTTGCCGGCCGCGGCCCCGTCGAGATTGGAGTAAACGCGCGTAAAGTTCACGCCCGCGGACGACAATGTATTGAAGGCCGCGACGGCTGCGCTCATCCACGTTCGCTGCGCCACGCACCACGCTTCGTCCGGTTCGCGAAAATTGCCTGCCAACGCGTGATGTACGGCCACGCATCCGCCGCCGCACAGGCTCCGAGCCCAGCACTTCATGCAAGCTGGAGTTGTAAGCGTTCCAACATCTTCATAGGCGCGCAGAGCGTCTTCATCGATCGCACCCTCCGCGATTGAACCCAGTCGAAAGGCCTCTCGATCCGCAAGCAAGGGCGAAGGATAGATGAGCCCATGCTCCCCGACCGCTAACGCATTTGTTCCCACGGGATCGGCGCGCTGTATAGACGTCCCATTGTGAATTCGCCAGAAGAGCGTCGCGATGGGGTCCAATCGAAAGTAATCATGCCCGAGCAAACGCTCCGCATAGAAGCCAGCCGTTTCCCTCAGGCCATCGAACATGGCCGCCGCGTCCAATTCTGGACGCAACGCGAGGGCCTCATCCAGCGCGACCTCGACGAGCGAAAACCCCTCTTCGCGTAGCGCTGCCACCGCGCCGCCATAGGCCGGGTGCTCCGGCCGAACTACAATTCGTCCCGCATAACCCTCCGAGGCATCGCCCAAGGCCTTGCGAACACGCGAGAGGCTTCCGAGCTTCGCCTTCGCGAAGGCCCCTGCTCGCTTGGCGACTTCGGCCATGTCCCGAAGTTCGAGTTGCGCGTAAAGCGTGTGGCCTTCCAAGGCTTGCGGCCGCTTGTCGAGATCCAGTTCCCGCACGCGAACCTGGACCTCTAGAGTCTTCCCCGCCAACGTGGCCGCTGCAAAGGCCTCCTCGCACAGCGCGACCAGGCGAGCCGGGTCGCCTATAGCGCCATCGAACCAAAACGCCAATTCCAGCGACCGCTGGGCTTCGGAGCGGTTGAGCAGGAGGTTTACGGCAGCGTCAGCGCAAGGCCCAAGACCGAGGACCGTCAGCCGCTTTAGCCCGCGCTCGAACTCGAATTCCTTCGACTGATCTTCCCGGCCCACCAGCGGGAGTATGGAATTCGTCGAGCGAAGCCATTCTAATTCGCCAACGACTTCACGCAGTTCTTCGGGGTCATGATCTTCGTCAAGCAGATGATAGATCCGGTTGACCGGCTCGTGCGGGTAATACTCGAGAACATCCCACGAAATGTCGTCGCATTGAAAACAAAAACAAGTGTCCACGTCGATCGCGAAGCGGTTGCCACCCAACTCGAATCGATGCAAACGCTCCCGTGACATCAGTAGGTCCCCAACGTGCCCTTGTCGCGGCTCCAGTTCTCCATCACTTTGAATATCGAGATTCCGATAAGTGTCCAGGCCACGCAACTGATT